>NZ_RAWP01000160.1:0-16034 GCF_003668935.1 Corallococcus sp. AB032C
CCTGCCCCCCATGCCGTCGCCGCTGGTGGAGTTGATCAGCCCGCCCCTGTCGGAGCTGGTGCGCGTGACGAACAAGGAGAGCCTCAACCTGTACGCGGAGCGGCTGGGCATGCGCTTCGCCCGCGAGCGCACCGGCCAGGAGGGCTACGTCGCGCTGCGCACGGCCCTGGTGGCGGAGCTGGCGCGCCGGGGCGTGCCCACCAAGGACCTGCGTCCCGTGGATGGCAGCGGCCTGTCCCGCTACAACCTGGCGTCGCCTCGGGGCATGGCGCGGGTGCTGCTCACCAGCCTCCAGGAGCCGTATGGCGCCGCGCTGGTGGACAGCCTGCCGGTGCTGGGCGTGGACGGGACGCTGGCGGGCCGCAAGACGACGCAGTCCACCGCGGGCCGCATCCGCGCGAAGACGGGCACGCTCACGGGCCAGAAGTGCTTCGTGGGCGTGGCGGAGCGGCCGAACGACACGGAGCATCCGCGCGTCGTCTTCGCGCTGATGCTCGGCAACATGGACGAGGGCACGAAGCCCAACGCCAACGAGACCTTCGACACCTTCTCCACCGCCCTGGTGGAGCTGCCCCTGCGCTGAGCGTCCCGCAGGGAAACACCCGCATGCGAGGTGAACCATGAAGTCCAGAATCGCAGTCACGACCGCAGCGCTGCTGTTGCCGCTCGTGTCCGGAGCCGCGGGGAAGGCTCCCGCGAAGCCCGCCGCCGCGGAGAAGCAGCCCGTGGAAACCACCTACCACGGCACCGCCGTGGCGGACCCGTACCAGTGGATGGAGTCCGCCACGGAGCCGAAGGTGCAGCAGTGGACGGACACGCAGAACGCGTACACGCGCACGTACCTGGACAAGCTCCCGGGCCGCGAGCCCTTGCGCCAGCGCATCACGGAGCTCCTGTCCTGGAAGTCGCCTTCCTACGGAGGCCTGGACGAACAGGGCGGCACGCTGCTGAGCCTGAAGTTCCAGCCGCCCAAGCAGCAGCCCACGCTCATCGTGGTGGGCTCGCTGGACGACACGTCGAAGGAGCGCGTGCTGGTGGACCCCACGCAGGTGGACACCTCCGGCAAGACGACCATCGACTGGTTCCAGCTGTCGCACGACGGCAAGAAGGTCGCCGTCTCCATGTCCAAGGGCGGCACGGAGAGCGGTGACGTGTCCGTGTGGGACGTGGCCACGGCGAAGGCGATGGCCAACGAGCTCGTGCCCCGCGTCAACGGCGGCACGGCGGGCGGCAGCCTCGCGTGGAACGCGCAGGGCACGGGCTTCTTCTACACGCGCTACCCGCGCGGCGAGGAGCGCCCGCCCGTGGACCGCGAGGTGTACCAGCAGGTGTACTTCCACACGCTGGGCACGCCCACGGAGAAGGACACGTACGCGCTGGGCAAGGACTTCCCGCGCATCGCGATGACGGACCTGGAGTCCAGCGACGACGGCCAGTACACCTTCGCGCGCGTGGCCAACGGCGACGGCGGCGAGTTCGACCTGTACCTGCACGGCCCCAAGGGCGCGTGGACGCAGGTGGCGAAGTACGCGGACAAGGTGGTGTCGGCGCGCTTCGGCAGCGACGGCGCGGCGTACCTGCTCAGCCGCAAGGATGCGCCGAAGGGCAAGGTGCTGCGCCTGCCGCTGACCACGCCCACGCTGGACAAGGCCACGGTGGTCATCCCCGAGGGCCAGGCGACGGTGCAGGCCGCGGTGCCGACCAAGAGCCGTCTGTACCTGCTGGAGCAGCTGGGTGGCCCCTCGCAGCTGCGCATGGTGGACCTGACGGGCAAGGCGCTGGGGCTGGTGCCCACGCTGCCGGTGTCGTTCGTGGGCGGGCTGGTGCGCCAGGGCGCGGACGACCTGCTCATCGTCAACGGCAGCTTCACCCAGCCGGCCGCGTGGTTCCGCTTCACGGCGGCGGACGGCAAGGTGACGAAGACGGCGATGGCGCGCACGGCGCCCATCGACATGAGCGACGTGGAGGTGGTGCGCACGGAGGCCACGTCCAAGGACGGCACGAAGGTGCCGCTCTCCATCCTGAAGAAGAAGGGCACGAAGCTGAACGGGAACAACCCCACGTGGCTCACCGGCTACGGCGGCTTCAACATCTCCATCAACCCGGGCTACAGCCCGCTGACGGGCATGTGGCTGGAGCAGGGCGGCGTGTTCGCGGTGGCGAACCTGCGCGGCGGCTCGGAGTTCGGCGAGGAGTGGCACAAGGCCGGCTCGCTCACGAACAAGCAGAACGTGTTCGACGACTTCTACGCGTGCGCGAAGCTGCTGGTGGACCAGAAGTACACGCAGCCGAAGAAGCTGGCCATCCAGGGCGGCAGCAACGGCGGCCTGCTGATGGGCGCGGCGCTGACGCAGCACCCGGAGCAGTACGGCGCGGTGGTGGCGCGCGTGGGCATCTACGACATGCTGCGCACGGAGCTGACGCCCAATGGCCAGTTCAACGTCACGGAGTACGGCTCGGTGAAGGACCCGGAGCAGTTCAAGGCGCTGTATGGCTATTCGCCGGTGCACCGCGTGAAGGACGGGACGAAGTACCCGTCGGTGCTCTTCACCTCTGGCGCCAATGACCCGCGCGTGGATCCGTTCCACTCGCGCAAGATGGTGGCCCGGATGCAGGCGGCCACGGCGTCCCCCAAGCCCATCCTGCTGCGCGCCGACGCGGAGACGGGCCACGGCATGGGCACGCCGCTGTCCTCGCGCATCGAGGAGGAGGTGGACGTCTACTCCTTCGTCTTCAACGAGCTGGGCATGACGTACAAGCCCAACGCGACGAAGAAGGTCGCCGCGCCCGCGCCGCAGTAGCCGGGCTTCTCCCTGCGCCCGTCCTCCGAGTCCTTGCGGCTCGGAAGACGGGCGTTTCTTCTTTTGGGTTTCGTGGCAGCCTGCCGCCCCATGAGCCCGCTCATCCCCTACTTCATCCTCTCGCCCGTGGTCGCGGGCGGCCTCGCGTGGTGGACGCTGACCCGTCTTGGAAAGAAGCGGAACGCGCGCGCGAAGGGCTCGCTGGACGCGGTGGTGACGCGGCTGAAGGGGCAGAAGGTGCCAGGCGCGGTGGACCTCGTCGTCCAGGACGTGTCCTGGTCCGGGGAGACGGAGCTGTCCCCGCAGAACTGCCGCGTCCGCGTGGTGATGGGCGGCCGGGATGCCGAGGCCATTCCCCCGCGCTTCGAGGTGGAGAGCGCACCGGGCGCACCCCGCCCGCCCGCGGACGTGCTCGCGGCGCTGCGCGTGCTGGATGCGCAGGCGACGGAGGCGCTGAAGGGCGGCGGCTGGAGCTGGCAGCGGCCCACGGTGAGCTTCGAGCCGGCTGCGTAGCCCCGCGAACGCAACGCCGGGGATTCGGGTGACGGGGCGAGGAACGCGGTGCCACCATGCGCCGCATGTCTTCGACCTTCCTCGACAGCCTCGACACGCCCGCCCCCATCGTGGACCTGGACCGCGTGGAGCGGAACCTCCAGCGCGTCGCGGCCTATGCCCGCGAGCATGGCTTGCGCTGGCGTCCCCATACAAAGACGCACAAGACGGCGGAGCTGGGAGCGATGCAGGTCGCGGCGGGAGCCTCTGGCGTCACGGTGGCCACCCTCCTGGAAGCCGAGGTCATGGCGCCCGTGTCCGACGACGTGCTGCTCGCGTATCCACCCGTGGGCACGCGGAAGCTGGCGCGGCTGATGGCCCTGCCCTCGCGCGTGCGACTCACCGTGGCGCTCGACTCCCTTGAGGTGCTGGAGGGGTTGGCGCGCGCGGCGCGGGATGCGGGGCGCACCGTGGGCGTGCTCGTGGAGGTGGACCTGGGCATGCGCCGCGTGGGGCTGCGCTCGCCAGACGAGGCCTTGGCCCTGGCGCGCGCGGCGGCGTCCACGTCTGGGGTGGCCTTTCGCGGACTGACCTTCTACGCGGGCCACATCCGTGTTCCCCAGGCGGAGCTGCCCGCGCTGATGCAGTCCCAGTCCGATGCGGTCGCGACGTTCGTGGATGCCTTGAAGAGCGCGGGTCTGCCGCCGGAGGTGGTCAGTGGCGGATCCACGCCGACGCTCTGGCAATCCCATACCGTGAAGGGCCTCACGGAGATCCGTCCCGGCCTCAACGTGCTCAACGACCGCAACGCCGCCGTCATCGGTGCCTGTGATTGGACGGAGTGCGCCTACTCCGTTCTGGCCACGGTGGTGAGCACGGCCGTTCCGGGACAGGTGGTCATCGACGCGGGGGCGAAGGCGCTGGTGAAGGAGGAAGGGCTGGCGCCGGGCTATGGCGTCCTGCTGGACCAGCCGGAGGTCGTGGTGAAGAACCTGTCGGAGGAGCACGGCCTGCTGGACGTGTCCGGCACGACGTGGCGCCCGCGCATCGGAGACCGTGTGCGAGTGGTTCCCAACCATGTCTGTGTTTCCGTCCCTCAGCATTCCCGGCTCCATGTCGTGCGGGGTGGCACGCACATGGCCACGTGGGAGGTCGCGGCGCGCGGCTGGTGACAGACAGTCCTGGTGCCTGACTATCCCGACCCGCCGTGCATCCAGACTGTCACCTTCCGGCGGGTGCGTTGCTCCTGACAGACGGGAAGCCAATCACGGCGCCGTGTCTAGCCTTTTTCCGGTCGCCGGAAGGACTTCCGGCCGGGAGGCGGCATGCACAACGCAGGGGGCTTCTTCGTCACAATGGCCATCGCGGGACTGTCCCTGGGAACGCCCCCGGTGCTCGCGGCGGACAGGGAGTCGCTCGACGCCCGGTTCCAGCAGGCGAAGCCTGCCGGATGCGAGGTCCACTGTGGCGACGTCATCACCCAGCACACCCGGCTCACGCACGACCTCTCCTGCCCGGGCACGGACGAGCCCGCGCTCCGCATCGAAGGCGCGGGCATCGTCCTCGACCTGGGCGGACACACCGTGCGCCGATCGAGTCCGGTCCAGAAAGACACCCAGGGCATCGTGATCACCGGCAACAGCATGGTGCGCAACGGCACGATTCGCGGATTCGCAAGTGGCGTCGAGACCGACGGAGGCCACTATCTGCGGCTGCACGAGCTCATGTTCGCCGACAACGGCACCGCCATCTACAACAGGTCCAGCAGCACCTACTTCCTCGTTACGAATTCGCGCTTCATCGGCAATGACGCCGGGTTCGGAAGCGAGATCGACGCGTCCGTCGGTACGTTCGACGTGAGGTCGAGCCACTTCGAGAACAACCGCATCGGCATCTACCTGGATACCCATGTGGCCGACGTCCTCGATTCGACCTTCACGGGGAACGAGATCGGCATCTACTGCTTCGCGGCCAGTGTCCGCGTCCGGTCGAGCACCTTCGCGCGGAACGAGGCAGTGGCCACCTCGACTGCGTTCATCGGGGGCCGCGACATCTGCAACGTGTTCCATTTCGAGGACACGCTCATCGCGAACAACGCGTCGTTCGCCCCCACGGCGACGCCCGTCTGGAATGTGATCCAGCTCGATATGATCAACAACTGGCTCGTGGGCAATGACAATGGGCTTACAGCCGCCTCATCGCAGGTCTACGTCCAGGGCAACACCTTCTGGGACAATGCGGGCGGACTGACCCTGGGAGACTATTCCAATCTCGGTAGTCCACAGACCGGCATCGTCCGTGCCAACCGGTTCCTGCGGAACGACGGTGACGGCCTCCGCGTCCTGCCCCCGAGCACGCCCACGGTGATTGGCAACGTGGCCCTGGGCAACACGGGCTGGGGCATCCATGCGCCCACCGCCTACGACGGCGGCGGCAACGTCGCGCGGGACAACGGCGCGGGCAACTGCGAGGGCATCCTCTGCGCCCCCTACTGACCGGGCCGCGCACTCAACCGATGCGCCTCAGCTCCTGCGTCAGCAACTCCTCCAGGTGCCGGATGTTCCGGTAGACGAGGCACCGGTAGCTGGACACGTCGAAGCGCAGCTCCTTCACGTCGCGCACCAGCATCAGGGTGGGCTTGCCGCGTCCCCAGGCATAGCCCACCTCCAGATAGACATTGGGATTCGCCAATGACAGGTCCGCGATGACGACCTTCGCGGTGTCGATGCGGTCCCGGATGCGCTGGATGATGGGACCGTCGAAGACGGCCTGGTCCACCCGCTCGCACAGCAGCCCCGCCGCCTTCACGGGGTTCAGGATGCCGTAGTGGTAGGTGTCCTCCAGCTCCTGCGCGAAGGGCATCGCCACGAAGGCATGGGGCTTCTCGTGGGAGTTCGCGCCCGCGGAGGCCATGGGCGGCGCCTGGACGAAGCGGGACGTCCGCCGGACGCGGAAGCCCGTGGCCCCCATCAGCGGCTCCACGCCCGGCGTGAGCCCCAACCCCAGCGCCATCGCCTTGCGCAGCCGCTCCACGCGCTTGGGGTTCAGCTCCACCACCGTGATGCGCTCCAGGTCGCGGGGACCACTGCCGCGCTGGAACGCGTCCACGAAGCCGCCCACCAGGGCCAGCACGGCCTCGTCCTCGTCCAGGCCGTAGTTGGGGCCGTGCACCGTGCACGCGAGGTGACGCACCTCCTGCCGGGGCTCCAGCAGCTGGAGCGCTCGCACGGAGAACTGGCGGATCTCGTGGTAGCCGAACTGCCGCAGCCGCACCGTGCCCACGAAGAGCACCCACGGAGCGCCCAGGCTCCGGCGCGACTCGATGAAGCGGTGGTCCCCGGGGAGCAGGTCGAAGGCGTCCATGGCCACGCCCGCCCCCTCCAGCCGACGCGCCACCGCGCCGTCCGCCCCATGGAAGCCCTGCGCGTACTTCAGCAGCACGGCATCCGCGGCCGTCTCGCCCACATCCCCCAGGTCCACCACGACGTCCAGCGTGTCTCCCATGAGCCCGGGACTGTAGGGCGTCCCGGTCCGCCCACGCCATCCCCGGCGTCCGTCCCGCCGCGTCAGGTGGAATGAACCCAGACGTGGCGAACGCCCGTCAATCCCTGCTCAATGACGCCTCCCGCCCGCCTGGCTCTCTTTCAGGCCGCCACGGCTCCGCCTGTGAAGCGCTTCACAGTTTCTGCCCGGGCGGGTCGGTAGCATTTGCGAACCATGTCCCTGTTCGCGCGCCTGCAGGCCCTGCTGTCCGCCCACCCGTCCGCTCCGGCCCCGGAAGCCGGACAGACGCCCGCAGCCGCCGCGGCCCCCTCGGCGGCGACCAGCGCCCCGGCGGAGACGGAAGGCGCCCCCGCGCCGCCGCCCGTCTGCACACGCTACCTGCCCGCGGGCCAGGTGGTGGTGCGCGAGGGCGACCCGGGACACTCGATGTTCGTGGTGCTGGAGGGCCGCGTCGCGGTGCTTCGCGGCGGCGACCACGGTGGCAACACGGAGGTCGGCCGCATGGGGGCCGGCGAGTTCTTCGGGGAGCTGGCGCTGCTCACCGGCACGCAGCGCACCGCCACCATCGTGACGGTGGAGGACGCCGTGCTGCTGGAGCTCACCCAGGCCGGCGTCCGGGAGCTGGGCAAGGACTACGGCGTGAAGGGGGAGCAGATGCAGGTCGCGGCCCGGGAGCGCCTGCTCGCGGACGCGCTGCGCAGCAACCCGCTCATCGCCGCCCTGCCCCCGGAAGTGCAGCATGAGCTGGGAGATTCCTTCGTCCCCTGCACCGTCCCCGCCGGAGAGACGCTGCTCACCCGCGGCCAGCCGGGTGACGCGCTCTACGTCCTCCTCCGGGGCCAGTGCGAGGTCTTCCACACGCACGGCGACGGCCGCCAGTCCGCCTATCCCAAGCTGGAGGAAGGCGCCCTGTTCGGGGAGATCTCCCTGCTGCGCAGCCGGCTGGCCACCGCCACCGTGCGCACCGTGACGCCCTGCACGCTGCTCAAGCTGGAGCGCGACGTGTTCAAGAAGGCCTTCCTGGGCCAGCCCGACCTGCGCGGCGCCCTGGTGCGCCTGGGCCTGGAGCGGCTCAAGCACACCATCGAAGTCATGGGCGAAACGAAGTAGTCCGCCGTCCCGCGCAATCCCAGACATGATGAAGCGCTGGGGTCTACCGCAATGCCTTTCGGGCACCGGTGGACCACAGCGCCCAGGCCATCAGCACGGGCTGGAAGAACAGCCGCACCAGGCGCTTCCGGTCCGTATCCAGGCCGAACGCGGAGAGGCGCTTGTCGTACTGATGCAGGTTGCCGGGGAAGACCGCCGCGAAGAAGGCCGCCAGTCCCAGCCCCAGGGGAATCCGGTGGCGCTTGTCGAAGAGCAGGGACAGCCCGAGGCCGATTTCGACCACGCCCGAGAGCAGGACGACGAGGTCCTTGTCCATGGGCACCCAGTCCGGCACCTGCGCCTGGAAGGGCCCTCGCGCGAAGGAGAGATGGCCCGTGCCGGCGCCGACCATGAACGAGCCCAACACCCCACGCCCCACGTTCTGCCAAGGCGTTGTCCTGGCTTCCTGCAGCACGGTCACCTCCGCTCCAGTTCAATCGCTGGAAGGTGAGGTGGCGAAGTGGAGGGTGCAAGACAGAGGCAAGGCCGCCTTCACGCTAAGGGGGCGGGCAAGAAGGCACGAGTCCCCGCCGCCGCGCGGCGTCCTCCAGGTAGGCGCGCACCACGGGCATCAGCGGCAAGCGCAGCGCGGTCTCCACGTCCATCCACCGGGCCCACACCACCTCGCGCTGGTCGAGCACGAGTTGGGGCTCTGTATCGAGCTCCATCTCGACGAAGTGACACGAGTCCCGCTTGAACTCGTCCCTGTGGTGCGGCTCGCACACGACGCGCAGACTCGTTGCCGGCACTTGCAGGCCCACCTCCTCGCGCAGCTCCCGCGCGACCCGGACGGAGAGTCCGTGTTAACGTGGAAGGCATGGGAAACGTAGGCCCAGTCGGCAACCGGAGCGTCTCGCTCCCCGTGTCCAACCCGGTGGCGGAGGCCCGTCCGGCGGCTCCAGGTGCCTCCACGGCTCCGGCCGGGCCCACGCGGACGCCGCAGCGGGTGGCGCTCCAGCGGGACGGATTCGAAGGCCCCAGCGCCCCTGCCCCGGTGAACCTGACGGGCGCGGGCGGACCGGCGCCGATGGGACAGCGCGAGCGGGCGCTGGAGGTGGTGCGGCAGGCGCCCGCGGGTTCGGTGGGCGCGGCCATCCGTCCGCTGCTGTCCGGCGCGATGCAGGGGATGGGCGCGGTGGGCTACGCGGCAGGTGCCGCCCCGTCCGCGGCGGCCCTGGCCGTGGAGGGCATGGGCCAATCCCAGATGGCGCCCGCGCTGCTCCAACAGATGCAGCAGCAGGCACGCGCGGGTCAGGCCGCCGGGCGCGAGGCCGCCGCGGGCCAGGTGGGCGACTTCTACGAGGCGAACCGCGAGCTGCTCAACCGGCCCGCGACGGCCTCCAACATCTGGGAGTTCTCGATGCGCGAAACCGCGTTCTTCCGGCAGCAGCCGCTGGGGGTGAGCATGGCGGCGTCGCTGATGAGCGGCGAGACCCGCGCGCACCTCATCACTGGCAGCGCGCTCCTCCAGGCGGGCGGAGCGCTCCTGCAGCGCATCCTGCCGTAGCAGGCCGTAGCGAGCTCAGCCGTGGATCAGCTCCCCGGCCTCCAGCATCGCGACGAACTTCTCCATCCGGCGCACGCGCGTCTCCGGCTTCTTCGCGTCGTGGAGCCGGAAGAGGATGGCGTAGCGGTTGGCACCCTTGAGCGCGGCGAAGGCCGCCTTCGCCTTCGGGTTCTTCTCCAGCGCGAGCGTCAGGTCCTCCGGCACCTCCATGGTCCTCTGCCCCGCGTACGCCGCCTCCCAGCGGCCATCCGCGCGCGCGGACTCCACCTCGCGCAGGCCCGCGGGCTTCATGCGCCCGGAGGCGACCAGGGCCTCCACCTTGCCGCAGTTGATCTTCGACCACTTGCTGCGCGGCTTGCGCGGCGTGAAGCGCTGGAGCCAGTACTCCGCGTCGAACGCGCCCTTCTGCCCATCAATCCAGCCGTAGCAGAGCGCCACCTCCAGCGCCTGCGCATACGTCACGGACGGGATGCCGGACTCGAACTTGGCGAGCTTCACCCAGACGCCCGGCGCGTCAACGTGGTTCTTCTCCAGCCACTTCTCCCACGCCTTCTCGGACGCGAAGGGCACGACGGGGAGCTCCTGCTTCGCCTTCGCCTTCATGCGGTGCAACGCCTTTCCCTGTCCCGCGCCTCGCGCCGGGTTCCTGACAATCCCACTCTATCGGCGGAAGGCGGCCCGGGCGGAAGCGGTTATGAAACACGCCATGGCTGAAACCACCCACGCTCCTCCGCCGAACGCCGTGCCGCCTTCGCTCGCCCGCGTGGCCTTCCACGCCGTGGCAGCCGGGCTCACCCCGCTCATCCCCGTGCCCTTCCTGGACGACTACGCCCTGCGTCAGGTGCGCGAGCAGTCCGTGCGAGACCAACTCAAGGAGCGGGGCCTGAAGGCGCCGGACAAGGCAGTGGCGATGCTCGCCGGCTCATACGACGCGCGCAGTCTGGGCGGACGGCTGGTGTCCCATCTCAAGGCCGTGGCGCTCTTCCCCGTGCGCAAGGTGTTCCGCAAGGTCTTCTTCGTCCTCTGGGTGAAGGACTGCGTCGACCTGACGAGCGCATGCCTCCACCACGGCTACCTGCTGCACCACGCGCTGGAGCGGGGCGACCTGGACGCGGCCTCACTTCAGACAGATGCGCCCAGCGAGGTGCAGGCCGCCATCATCGCCGCCTGCTCGGAGATGGACGCCCGGCCCGTCAACCAGGCGCTGCGCCGCATCTTCCGCAGCAGTCGGGTGCTGCTGGCCGAGGCCACGCGCGTCTTCCTGGATCCGACGCGCGGCCCCCGCGTGCCCGACCCGAAGACCGAGAACGCGGAGGTGAAGTCGCTCACGGACCTGATCCTCCAGGAACTGTGGGAAGAGCGTGGCTACTTCACCGCGCTGGAGGCTCACTACGACAAGCACCTGAAGAGAGACCGCATGCCCGAGGAGCCCCGGGCCGCGACGGGGACCTGATCACGGCGCGGGCGCGGCGGCGGTCTCCAGCGGCGCGCGGATGCGGGCGGAGAAGTCGTCCCGCCCCTGCGCGGCCAGCGCTCGCGCGTTGATGTGATAGCGCTGGCGGACCTGCTCCAGCGGCGCGTCCGTGTCGATGATGCCCAGCTCGTACGCGAGCGCGTCCGAGAACGCCGGCATCAGCGTGCGGTGGTCATACGGCACGTTCTTCGTGGCCACCTTCTCGAAGTGATGCACCAGGTTGGTGGTGCAGTTGCTGGTGAGCGTGTCGTAGAACTCCGGCTGCGTGTGCAGCCCGTTCATCCGCTGCACCATGTCCATGAAGAACGCGGTGATGCGCTCCTTCGACGCGTTCACCGGATACACATACACGTCGTCATGGCGGAAGTTGGAGCGCAGCTGCACCAGGTCCCGCTCGTCGCCCACGACGTAGGTGATTTCAAAACGGCGGAACAGGCCGCCCAGCGCGGAGAAGGTCTCCCCCTGCTCGCGCCGCACCTCCACGGAGAACACCACGTGGCGGCCGTCCTGGAAGCCGAAGCTCACCATCGTGTGCGCGGCGCCGTAGAAGCCGGAGAACGGCTCCACGATGAACGACGCGTCCGTGAGCGCGGCCGTGTCGTAGGTGGCCGTGTACCAGGCGGGGTCCCAGTCCGTGGTGCCGCGGTAGCGGAAGTCGCGCACGTCGTGCAGCGTCACCTGCGTCCCAGCCACCTCCGCCCACGGCGCCCGCGCCAGGTCCGGCGCCCAGTCCCGCGTGTTGGAAGGCTGGAACGTCCGCACCCACCCGTACACGGACAGACAACCCAACAGCATCACCGCCACGCTCCAGCGCCGCGAACGCCACCGCCAGGCCGCCACCGCCAGGGCCACCAGGGCCACCGCGACGAGGCCCCGAGCCACGTGCGGCCCCTCCGTCCCCGTCCCCGTCAGGGCCAGAGCCAGCGAGGCCCAGATGCCCCCCACGAGGAGCACGAGCCCCGACACGGCGTTCTTCCAGATGCGCATGCGGCCGAGTATCCGCGCCCCACGTCGCTCGTGTCACGGACGCGTATTGTGGGCGCAGCCCCGGCGGGCGGCCGGGCGCGGATCCGCCCTCCCAGGAAGGACCGGGATTTGTCGCGAGCGCCTACCTTGACCGCTTTTCCCCGGGTGTGCGACGAAAGGGGGGTCCCCAGCTTCCAGGAGTCACACCCCATGAGCGACGAGCGCGAAGACACGACCGTTTACAAGGTCGTCGTGAACCACGAAGAGCAGTACTCCATCTGGCCCGCGGACCGTGAGAACGCGCTGGGCTGGAAGGACGCCGGCAAGCAGGGCCTGAAGGCCGAGTGCCTGGAGTACATCAAGGAGGTCTGGACGGACATGCGTCCCCTGAGCCTCCGCAAGAAGATGGAAGAAGACGCGGCCCGCAACAAGAACTGAAGGCCGCGTGCGCTTCCCACCGCGCCCTCCCCGCTTCAACGGGGAGGGTGGGCCGGCCCCGTTAGAGGTCCGGCGGAGGCCTGACGCCCAGGTGGCAGGCGCGCAGGGCAAGTTGGGTGCGGTTCTCCGCGCCCAGCTTGCGGTAGAGCTGCGTGACGTGTGACTTCACGGTGCGCTCGGCGATTTGAAGATGCGCGGCGATCTTCAGGTTGTCCGCCCCGCCCGCCACGTACTGCAGCACCTCGCGCTCGCGCTGCGTGAGCAGCAACAAGACGCTCGCCGTGGGTGATGTCACCGGCGGATGCTCGAAGTCGTTGCGCAGCAGTTGCACCGGGAAGAGGCGCTCGCCCCGCACCAGCGACTGCACCGCGGAGGACACCGCGTTCACGCCCAGCCCCGCGCGGAAGAGATACCCGGAGGCCCCTTCGTCGAAGCACTGGGAGATGACCTCCGGCGTGCTCACCGCGGACAAGAGCAGCATGCGCACTTCCAGCCGGCGCTTGCGGGCCTCTCGCAGGAGGTTGAGCCCCTCCGTCACGGAGCATCCGATGGCGGCTTCGCCGTCGCTCTCCACGTCGAGGATGGCCACCTGAGGTGGATCCGTGCCGAGCCCGTCCAGGAAGCCGCGCACGTCGCGCGTCACCGAAGTGGAATGACCCTCACCCCGAAGCCCATCGGACAGGCCCTGCCAGGCCGCCCACGGTCCTTCGAGAATCGAAATACGAACTGCCGATTGATTCGCTGCCATGCGATGGCCCCCCAGCCGTCGTGGCGAATTGCTTTCAATGCTACCTATCGACTTCAACCTGCCCCGGAGTCGGTGGAACCGCGGCGGAACTTCCGCCTGTGCTGAGCGTGCGAGAACCGCGCTTCAACTCCATCCGGGGGTCCTGTCACTGCTGCCCTGCGGACTGCGCCTGCGACTGCCGAACTGGCCCGTTCGGGCCGAACCTCCTTTTTCGTTTCAAGCAAATCCAGCCAACCGAGACCCTAACATCATCCAAGGCCTCATGCGAACGGACCCGCGCAGGACTGTCAATTGCGCATGGAACGCATGGAAATCCAGGGCCTCGTCCGTCAGGTCGTGATCGCTGTCGCCCCAGGGACACACGTTCCGCGTCCACATTCGGATGTTTTACTCGTTGTTTCGTCTGAGGCCCGGGCAGGGACGCCCGCATGCGCGCGGATGGCGCGTCCTGGATGGCAAGGGCGTATGCTGTGCGTCCCACGCGCATGACTCCCTCCGCCCCCGCACCCCATGTCGACGTCGCCACGCCCGAGCGGGTGGCCCTGTCCCTGCCCGTGGCCGGCATCGGCTACCGCTGTCTCGCGTGGCTGGTGGACGCGAGCCTGCTGTTCTTCTTCTGGGTGGCGCTCTACTTCGTCATCACCCTGCTGGTGTCCGACGTGCTGGGGGCGTTCCAGGCGCTGTCGGGGCTCACGCAAACACTGCTCGCGGTGGGCCTCTTCGCCACGCAATGGCTGTACTGGACGCTGGCGGAGGTCTTCTTCCATGGACAGACACCCGGCAAGCGCGTGATGCGCATCCGGGTGGTGCGCGAGGATGGCTCACCGGTGGGCTTCTTCGAGAGCGCGGTGAGAAACCTGTGTCGCGCGGTGGACTTCCTGCCGGTGCTCTACGCCACCGGTTGCATCACCATGCTGCTGGACTCACGCCACCGCCGGTTGGGAGACATGCTCGCCGGCACCGTGCTGGTGCGTGAGGAGGCCATCGACCTGGACAAGTACACGCAGGCGCCCGCGGTGGACGCTCCGGCCACGGACGCGGGCGTGCAGCGCCCCCTGAACGCGGAGGACGTGGAGCTGGTGCTGGCGTTCCTTTCGCGCGCGCCCGGCCTGGAGCCGGAGGTGCGGCGGCGGCTGGGCACCAGGCTGGTGGACCGCGTGGGCGCATCCCTGACGGATGAGGAGCGCACGCGGGTGCTCCAGTCGCCGGAGGCCACGGAGTCCTTCCTGCGCACGCGCGCGAAGGCGGTCCACTGACATGGCCGCGCCCCTGCCCACGTTCGTCACGCGGCGCCGGCCGGACTGGGACGCGCTCCAGGCCCTGCTGACGCGCCAGCGCGCGGGCCGCTTGAGCCTGGCGGAGCTGCGCACGCTGGACACGCTGTACCGGCGCGCGGCCGCGGACCTGGCGCAGGCGCAGACGTTCTATCCGGGCACGGACGCGCACCGCTTCCTCAACCAGCTGTGCGCGCAGGCGTATGGCGCCATCTACCAGCCGCCGCGCGAGCGCTGGGCCTCCACGCGCGACTTCTTCCGGCGGGACTTCCCCGCCACCCTGCGCCGCGAGGCGCGCTTCGTGGGCGTGAGCGCGGGCCTGCTGGTGTTGGGGCTTCTATTGGGCGCGCTGGTGGTGACGCTGGAGCCGCGCGGCGCGGAGCTGCTGGTGCCGGAGGGCGTGCGGCGCTACGTGGCGCAGGGGCGCATGTGGACGGATGATTTGTTGTCCGTGGCGCCGCCCAATGCCGTGGCCTCCGGCATCGCGACCAACAACCTCACCGTCACGCTGTTCGCGTTCGCGTCCGGCATCCTGCTGGGCGTGGGGCCCATCTTCACGCTCGTGAACAACGGCGTGCTCATTGGCGCGGTGGGGGCGCTGTGCTTCCGCGAGGGCATGATGACGGGCTTCCTGGACTTCATCGCCGCGCACGGGCCCGTGGAGCTGTCCATCATCGTCATCGCGGGCGGCGCGGGGCTGATGGTGGGCCAGGCGCTCATCGACCCCGGCGAGCTGCCGCGCGCGCAGGCGCTCCAGGCGCGCGGGCGTGAAGCCGTGAAGCTGGTGGTGGGCTGCGCACCCTTCCTCGCCGGCATCGGCTTCGTGGAGGGCTTCATCTCCCCGGGCCACCTGTTCCCCACCTGGGCCAAGGTGGGGCTGGGCCTGTCGCTGGGAGTGCTCTTCTGGTTCTACCTGCTGCGCGCGGGCAGGACGGACGCGGGCGTGGCGCGCGTGGACGTGCCGGACGCCATGGCCTCCAGCCGCTTGCGCTGACGGTGCTTGAGGATGCGCTCGTAGGCGTCGTTGACCTCGCGCATCTGCTCCGCGGAGCCGCCCCGGTCCGGATGCCGCTCCAGGGCCAGCGCGTGGAAGCGCGCGCGAATCACGTCCGGCGTATCCAACGGCGACACGCCCAGGGTCTGGTACGGGCACTGCTCCTGGACGGCGGAGAGCCACTTGTCCAGCCGGTCCTTCACCTCCACGAAGCGCGCGTCCGCGTCCGCGGTGTCCTTCACCGGGTGCGTGCGCATCTTCGCGTCCGCGCGGAAGACCTCGCTGTAGGTGCTGGACACCCAGCGGTGGCACGAACCACACCGGTAGTACTTCACCCGGGTTCCGGGCTGGAGTGTCATCATCACGCCGCAGTGGGTGCACTCCACCGTGACGTTCTCCAGTGTCTGCCAGCTCGCGACCGCCGCACCCATGGTGACTTCGTCCTCCATTCGCAACACGCCTGTAGCACCGGCAAACTCCCACAGCCGGCGATCCCGTCAAGAAAATGTCGCGAACGACCCGGGGGGTCCCCCCGGCGCGCTGCCGGGCTTCCCGGGATTCGGGTAGAACGAGGCCCATGCGACCGCACCTCGCCGCCGCCCTGCTCCTGACCGCCGCCGCGCACGCCCAGGCCCCGTCGGCCCCCCCGGCCGCGGCGCCCAAGGCCGCCCCGAAGCCCGACAAGGC
>NZ_RAWP01000161.1:0-15962 GCF_003668935.1 Corallococcus sp. AB032C
CCTCCCCTCTGTCCCCCACCCAGGAGTCTCCAGACCATGAGCATTTCCCCGACGCCCTCCCACCGGGGGCTCGAAGCCCTGCTGACGCCCCAGAACTCCGTGCTGGTGTTGATCGACCATCAGCCCTACCAGTTCGCCAACCTGCACAGCCATGAGCCGACGATGGTGGTCAACAACGTCGTCGGTCTGGCGAAGGCGGCGCGGGTCTACAAGGTGCCCACCATCCTCACCACCGTCATCGAGGAGCGCGGCGGCTACCTGATCAAGGGCCTGCAGGACGTGTTCCCCGAGCAGAAGCCCATCGACCGGACCTTCATCAACACCTGGGAGGACCGCCGCGTGGTGGACGCGGTGAAGAAGACGGACCGAAAGAAGCTGATCATCGCCGCGCTGTGGACGGAAATCTGCCTGGCCATGCCCGCCATCCAGGCCGCGGGCGAGGGCTATGACGTCTACGCCGTCACGGACGCCTCCGGTGGCGTCAGCCGCGAAGCGCATGACATGGCGGTGCGCCGCATGCAGATGGCGGGCGTGACGCCCATCACCTGGATGGCGGTGGCCGCCGAATGGCAGCGCGACTGGGCCCGCGAGGACAGCGCCACCGAGCTCGCCGGCGTGTTGTCCGAGCACGGCGGCGGCAGCGCCGTGGCCTTCGCCTGGGAGCTGCAGCTGCTGGCGGGCCGGCCCGGCCGGGGCGTCTGAAGGCACGGCGGGCCCGGTCCAGGGGGTGACTCACCTCCGGACTGCTGACATCGTCCTCCCGGGAAGTGGCTCCCCGCCGCCTGGGGAATGGGAGGACGATGTCGTGGAGACGCGCGCTGAACGGCTGAGCCCGCTGCCGGAGAACGTGGTGGACATCTCCGTCAGCCGGCGAAAATGGAATGGCATCTGCGTGGATGTGAATGCCACCCGCTGTTCGGGGCCGGCCGAGCATCCCCTGTGCCTGGAAAGCCATACACGCCTGAGCGCGTTGCTGGAGGAGGTTGGGGTGCCCTGTGAGCCGCGCCTGCGCGAAGGCCGGCCCTGCGCCATCGGTTACGTCCCCCGGCAGCTGAACCTCATCCCCGCCGGCATGCCACTGTGGGGCTACAGCGCCAATTCGCGCCTGGTGCGCGACGCCGTGCTCACGTTCGACTTGAAGGACCTGGGCGAGCGCCTGGGCCAACCGCTGAGCCCCACCGAGCTGGGTGCGCCGAGGCTGCGCTTCGTGGATGACCGGCTCTGGACGCTGATGCGGCTGCTGGCCGACGTGGTGGATGACGACGACCCCGCCACCCAGCTCTACGGCGATGGATTGACCGCCGCCCTCTTCGCCAGGCTGGGGTCGCGTCGTGGAGAACGCCCTTCAACGCGCAAGGGCCTGGCACCGTGGCAGCTCCGGCGGGTGCTCGACTTCATGGAGTCGCGCCTGCCTGGACGGGTCGAGCTGTCGGAGCTGGCGGCGCTGGTGGACCTGTCCCAGGCGCACTTCAGCCGCGCCTTCAAGGCCTCCACGGGCGTGGCGCCCTATCAATGGCAACTGCGCGCCCGCCTCGAGCGCGCACAGGCGATGATGCTGAGCACGCCCGCGTCGCTGGAGCAGGTCGCGGAAGCGACCGGCTTCGCCGACGCGGTGCACTTCGGCAAGGCCTTCCGGCGGGCCCACGGCACCACCCCCGCGAGGTGGCGCCGGGACCGGAAGGACTAGGCGCGCCTGAAGGATGCCAGGCAGCCCAACGTCACCCCCGCCATGAGCGAGGCGTAACCCACCAGGGGCCACGCGGTGTCACCGTCGAGCAGGACGACCATCAGGGTCCCCACGACGCCGACGACGAGGCTCTGGATGCAGAAGTGGAGCGCGACCGCCGTTCCCGCCACGGCGCCAAAGGCCTGGAGCGCGCCATTGGCGGTGACGGACGCGGCGAACACGATGCCCGCGGAGATGACCCACATGGGCGCGACGAACGTCCAGAAGGACGGCGCCATGAGGAGCTGCCCGGCGGTGAGCAACGCCGCGCCCAGCAGCAACAGGAGCATGCCGCGAGCAAGGCTGCCCGCCAGACCCCAGCGGGCCACGAAGTGCTTCGCGAAGCGTGTCGTCACCATCATGGCGAGCGCTGCGGTGGCGAAGGCCAGGCTGAAGCCCAGCTCCGAGAAACCCGCCCGTCCCATGAGCACGCGGGGCGCCGTGGAGAAGAACACGAAGAAGGAGCCCATCGCCGCGCTGAAGCCCAGCGTGTACGTCCAGAACGCGGCGCTGCGCAGGATGCGTGGGACGGACACCTTCTGAATAGCCACGCCGGAGGGTCGTGTTTCAGGCCAGCGAGGCAGTGCCTGGATCAACGCCGCCGTCGCCAGGACTCCGAGCGTGACGAAGATTGCCCGCCATCCGAAGCGACTCGAGAGCAGGGCCCCGGCGATGGGGCCCACTGCCGGAACGAAGGCCAGCATGGCGCTGAACAGGCTGTAGATGACCGCGCCTTCGGGCCGCTCCGCATAGACGTCCCGGACGGTGGCGAAGGTCGCGACGAGCGCGGCGGAGGCTCCCATGGCTTGCAGGAGCCGGAACCCGACGAACATCGCGGCATCGGTGGTGCTCGCGAGCAGGAAGGAGGAGAGCGCGAAGACCCACGCGCCCCCCAGCAACACCCGGCGCCTTCCGATGAGATCCGAGAGCGGGCCGAACACCAGCTGTCCGGCCCCGAGCATGGCCATGTAGAGGCTCAGCGTGAGTTGGATGATGGAGGCGGAGGTGCCGAGGACTCCGGTCATGGCCGGAACCACGGGGAGGTAGATGTCCATGGCCAGCGAGGCCAGGAGGTCGAAGGGGGCCATCAGCAACAGCGCTGCTGGCACGGAGAGATTCCACGACAGGGCTTTGGGGTCAGACATGAAGGCATCCGCGCAAATGAAGAACATCTGGCGGCGATCTGCCTCTCCACGGGGACCGGGATGAGCTGTGGCAGAGGGCCGCGGCAACGGTGGACGTGTCGCCGCGGCTCACTCATCTGCGGAACTGGCGTCTGCCATCCGGCGGGCTCCTGGGTGCATCGGGTCCGGGCGGGACGAAAACACCGGGCCCGTCCTGACAGGGCGTGCGAAGACCGGAGGGACCGCCCCTGTTCATCCCCGCGGCGCGCGATACGCCGGGAAGAAGCCCGTGTCGCCGCGGCCCGCTGAAAGGCGCGCGTACACCGAGGGATCGCAGATGACCTCGTGGGTGTGGAGGCGGGAGCTTGCGTTCGCGAAGCTCCGCTTGAACTGCTCGAGGCCGTCCCCCGGCCGCACGCCGCCGCCCAGGTGCAACGGCAGCCCCAGGCGGACGCTGAGCTCCACCATGGACTCGAAGACGGTGTTCTTGGTCGGAGAGCGCGACAGGTGCGCATCCGCCGTCCCGCCCAGGTAGTAGTGCAGCACGCCGTCGCTGGCGACCGCCACCCCCGAGGAGGCGATACGTCCGTCCGGTGCACGCGTCGTCACGAGCCAGGCCACCGGCGAGGAGAACAGGTCCTCGAAGTACGCGTCGGAGAAGAAGTACCGGGCGTGCGCTTCGTCGCGGACCATGGTCTGCCGGTAGACCTCCTTGAAGCCCGCGCGCTCCTCGTGCGAGGCCGCGCGCGCCGGACCGCAGGTGCTCACGTAGCCCAGCCGGGTGTTGCGCCGCATCTGCCGGCGGGCCTCCGCCTGGAACTCGAGGGGGCGCCGGGAGTCGATGAAGAACACCTCGTTGCGCTCCGTCCCGCCCGCGAAGCACCGGGGTCCCGAGACGCGGTCGCGCACGAAGAGGCTCACGAGCCCGACTCCGGTCCAATCCACGGCGTCCTTCGAGACGTCGCTCAATCCATCCAGCCGCCCCCCGGGAAAACCATACGGGGAGATGGCATCCTGGTAGGGCGTTCCCTCGATGGGCCGCACGAGGAGCGGCGCCCGCAGCGCGCGCCCATCGCCGTCCTCGATGACCAGCGTATGCGTCACCTGTTCGGCTCGCAGGTGGTGTGCGGAGCGGAAGTAGTCCTCCGACAGGGCGGACATTCCCGCGTCAGGAATCAGGACGGCGCGGCAGGTTTTCGAGCTCGGAGACGTCAGTCGCAAGGCTTCGGTGTGATTCATTCGAGCGCATCCTTTCCGTGAGCGAGGCAGGGCCCGCCGACCCCCTGCTCCAGCGCGGGGCGCGGAGGCCCTCAGGCGAGGTGTGACGGGACCGCCGCCCGGACTCCTGCCTTCCGCCGCCACTGCCGGAAGGCACGCAACGAGGGCTGTTCGACTCCGTAGGTGATGCCAATGGCCAGCAGGAACCCGGCCGTCAGCGCAACCGCGATGGCCGCCTCGGGGCGCCAGGCCGCGGCCTCCAGCCGCCGGATGATGACGTAACCGATGTTCTGGTGGACCAGGTAGAACGGATAGGAGATGAACCCCATGAAGAGCAGCGGGCGCCAGGAGAGCCAGCGCAGCCAGCCCTTGGACAACGCGTAGGCGAGGCCCAGCACCACCGGGAACACGGGGGCGGGGGCCTCACTCCCCACGAACACCTCGTGAGCGAAGCTGACGGCGACGAGCACGAGCGCGGACGGAAGGGAGACCTCGCCGCGGCTCTGCTTGAAGGCCAGCACGCCCAGCGAGAAGTACTGCAGGTGCGGCCGGCTCGCGAGCCTCGCCAGGAAGGTCATGCCCAGGGCCTGGGCCGCCAGCTCCGCCAGGGTCTGCAACACGACGAGCACGATGAAGATGGGGATGATCCTGGGCAGCGTCCGCGTGTACGCGAGCACGAACATCAGCAGGTAGAACGACAGCTCGATGGTCAGCGTCCAATACACGGTGTCGACGTGCGGGACGCGGAGGAGCTCGTGAAACATGGTCAGGTTGACCAGGGCCGTCTGGAGGCTGAACTCGCGCTCCGGCAGCCCGAACAGCGTCACCACCGTGAAGGTGAGCGCGACGGCCGTCCAATAGGACGGGTAGAGCCGGGCCGCGCGGCTCCACACGAAGTCCCGGGCCCGCTCCACGCGCTCCAGCGACATCAGGATGACGAAGCCGCTGATGGCGAAGAACAGCTGGACGCCATACTTCCCGAAGCGCATCTCCCAGAGGGGAACCGTGTGTCCGTAGAGGTCGCTGTATTCCGCCGTGAAGTGATACAGCGCGACCGCCAGCGCCGCGAACCCCCGGAGCGCGTCCAGCTCCACCAGACGGGGTGGGTTCGCCTCCGGAGCGGCAGGAATGCGTGTCATCCGGGTTCACCCTTCCTGGAGCTCTCCGGTCAGCGGTCGGAGCGAGTCCAACGGTAGGTGTCTCCCGGTGTTATCACCATGCACCCTTGGGTCGCGGGCATATGTCACGTCGTCCGCATGCGCCGGCCCTCGCGACGGAGGGCGGACATGCGACATGCCACTCAACTCCGGGGCGCGCGATACGCGGGGAAGAAGCCCGTGTCGTCGCGGCCTTCCGACAGGCGGGCATACACCTCCGGCTCGCAAATCAGCTCATGGGTGTGGAGGCGGGAGCTCGCGTTGGACAGGCTCCGCTTGAACTGCTCCAGGCTGTCCCCCGGCCGGATGCCTCCGCCCAGATGGAGCGGAACGCCGAGTTGCGAGCAGAGGTCCGCCAGCGTTCCAAAGACATTCTTCGCTGGCGAGCGCGACAGGTGCGCATCCGCCGTTCCACCCAGGTAGTAGTGCAGCATGCCGTCGCTGCTGACACACAGCGCGGCGGAGGCCACGTCCCCCTTCGGTGAATGCGTCGTCACCAGCCAGGCGCACGGGGACGCAAACAACTCCTCGAAATAGGCATCGGAGAAGAAGTACCGGGAGCTCGCCCCTTCGCGGACCATGGTCTGCCGGTAGGCCTCCTGGAATCCCTCCCGATCCTCGCGCGACGCCACGCGCGCCTCACGCGCGGCGCTCACGAAGCCCAGCCGGAGGTTGCGCCGGATGTGCCGGTAATGCATCTCCCGGAACTCCACCGGCAGGCGCGGGTCGATGAAGAACACCTCGTTGCGCTCCGTCCCACCCGCGAAGCACCAGGGCCCCGCGATGCGGTCGCGAACGAAGAGGCTGACGAGCTCCGTTCCCGTCCAATCCACCGCCTCCTTCGACACCTCCTGGAGGCCGTCCAGCACGCCGCCGGGAAACCCATATGGGGAAATGGCGTCGCGGTAGGGCGTTCCCTCGATGGGCCGCACGATGAGCGGCACCCGCTGCGCGTTCCCCTCGCCGTCCTCGATGACCAGCGTATGCGTCACCCGTTCGGCTCGCAGATGATGCGCGGAGCGGAAGTAGTTCTCCGACAGCGCCAACGCCCCCTCATCAGGGACGAGCACGGCCCTCATTCGCATCATCCGCATGGCTGTGCCCCCGCCACCTGTGTCATCACGACTGTATTTCGTTTTGTTACTGGCTTTCGCGTTGCAGGGTAGCCTTCTAGCCCCTGCGCTGGAGCCGCCCGCCGGGGCAGCCCCGATGTTGGAATCCGGGCGGTGATGCGGCTGGGCCTCGCCCTGCCGTCACGGTGTTCGGGTTCGCCGACGGGAGTGACGCGCCGCGCCTGCTGCTACGCTCGGCTGATTCGACTCCGGGAACCATCCACCGATGAAGCGCGTCCTCCTCGTCCTGCTGGTCCTCGTCCTGCTTCTCGGGGGCGTCCTCGTCGTCCGCACGCTGGGCTTCGGTTCACGGCAGGTGACCGCCGAGCCCGCCGAGCCCTTCACGGTGGATGCCGCCGCAGCCGCGAGCCGCCTCGCGGAGGCACTGCGCCACCGCACCATCGCCTCCTCCGACGGAATGAGCGCGGAGCACGCCGCCTTTCAGGCGCTGCATGACGGGTTCGTGGCGCGGTTTCCGCGCGTGCACGCGGAGCTCGCGCATGAGGCCGTGGGCACGCATGCGCACCTCTACACCTGGAAGGGTTCAGAGCCCGACCTGCGGCCCGTGTTGCTGATGGGCCACCTGGACGTGGTGCCCGCGGAGGCGGAGGCCACCTGGAGCCACCCACCCTTCGGTGGCGTCGTGGCGAACGGCTATGTGTATGGACGCGGGACGCTGGACGACAAGGGCAGCGTGCTCGCCATCCTGGAAGCCGTGGAGGGCCTGCTCGCCGAGGGCTACCGCCCCCGCCGCACGGTGATGCTCGCGTTCGGCGCGGACGAGGAGGTGGGCGGGCATGACGGTGCCGCGCGCGTGGCCGCGCTGCTGCGTGAGCGGGGCGTGGGCCTGGAGTCGGTGCTGGACGAGGGCGGCCCCATCGGCGTGGGGCTGGTGCCCGGCGTGGCCGCGCCGGTGGCGCTGGTAGGAGTGGCGGAGAAGGGCTCGGCGCGCGTGGAGCTGGTGGTGCGGAGCGCGGGCGGACACGCGTCCATGCCGCCCCCGCAGACCGCCGCGAACACCCTGGCCCGGGCGCTCGTGCGGCTGGAGGAGAACCCGTTCAAGCCCGAGCTGCGCGGCGGGACGCGGGCGCTCTTCGAGTACGTGGGGCCGGAGATGAACTTCGGCATGCGCCTGCTCTTCGCCAACACCTGGCTCTTCGCGCCCGTCATCGAGCGGCAGATGTCCGCGGCGCCCTCCACGAACGCCAGCATCCGCACCACCTTCGCGGCCACCATGCTCGAAGGCAGCCCCAAGCCCAACGTGCTGCCCTCAAAGGCGCGCGCGGTGCTCAACGTCCGCCTGCTGCCGGGCGACAGCCTGGAGGACGTGCGCACCCACATGCGCAAGGTGGTGGATGACGAACGAGTGGAGCTGACCGCCGAGGGCGACGAGGCCTCGCCGGTGTCGCGCCTGGACACGGAGGGCTGGGGCCAGTTGCAGCGCAGCATCCGGCAGGTGTTCCCGGACGTGCTGGTGGCGCCCTTCCTCACCGTGGCGGCCACGGACGCGCGCTACTTCCATCCCCTGAGCGACAGCGTGTACCGCTTCGTGCCGGTGCGGATGAACCGTGAGGACCTCACCCGGATGCACGGCCGCGACGAACGGCTCTCCGTGGAGGAGCACGCCGCCGCCATCCGGTTCTATGCGCAGTACCTGCGCAACAGCACGCGCTGACAGGGCACGCCTACGCCGCGACGAATGGCAGCAGTTCGTCGAGGCGGGTGAAGACGACGGTGGGCGCACGTGAGCGCAGCAGCGCCTCCGTCGCGTAGCCCCACGTCACCGCGGCTGTGGCGATGCCCTCGGCCGCGGCGGCCTCGATGTCGCGCACCTCGTCGCCCACGGAGAGGGCCTCGCCGGGACGCACGCCCGCGGCCTTCAGCACCTTCCGGAATTTCGTCCGCTTGCCGAAGAGGCCCGCGCCGCAGGCGTAGTGGCGAATGCGCGCGGACGCCACCGGCCCCAGCACGCGCCGCACGTTCTCCTCCGCGTTGGAGCTCACCACGGCCAGGGTGATGCCCCGTGCCTCCAGTTGCTCCAGCATCGCCTCCACGCCCGGGAAGGTCGGGATGCGGTGCGCGTCACGCGCGACGAGCTTGCGCATGTGGGCGGCGATGAAGGGCATCTTCCACAGGGGCACGCCGAGCTGCGCGATGATGGCCCGGGTGTCCTGCCCGCGCAGCGCCTCCAGCTCCTCCGCGCTGACGGTGCGGAAGCCATAGCGCCGGGCCACGTCGTTGAAGATGCCGCGCAGCCAATCCGCGCTGTCCGCGAGCGTCCCGTCGAAGTCGAAGATGATCAGCCGGTATCCCATGGGGCTCAGTTCAGGGTTCCACAGTCGGCGATGCGCTGCACCCGGAGCGCGGCCAGCCGCACCAACGGCGCCGCCACCTCCGGGCCTTCCAGCAGGGCCACCGCGCGGGCCACGGCGTCCAGGGTGGACATCCCCGCGGGGTGCGAGGGTTCGCGAAGCCGGAGCAGACCGGGCTCCGGCGGAGGCAGCACCAGCCGGGGCAGTGCCCGCAGCTCGGGGAGCCGCTGGGTCATCCTCCGCGCCTGCGACCAGTTCGCGTCCAGCACCACCACCTGCCTGGGAGGAGGCGCGTCCGGCGGCGCGGTGGGACCGTCTGGGAAGAGCAACCAGGTCCCCGGTTCGGAGAGGACCTCGATGTCGAGGGTCCCCGCCATCGAGCCGTGGATGAGCAGCTTCGCGTTCGCGAGGGCGAGCGCGGCCACGCCCCCGGTGTTGCTCCGCTTCGACACCTCCATCACGTGCTGGAGGAAGACGAAGCGGGTCCGGGTCTCCACCTGGGGAACCTCCGCGCACAGGCACAGGTGTTTCGCCAGGTTGCAACGCGAACAGCGAGGTGGACGGGCAGCACGGGGAGGCATCCTCCCGTCATCCTGTGCCCGTCCCCTCGCGAAGAGAAGCACTCGTTGAGAGCGCTTCAGCCCCCCTGCGTGCGGCACCATGCGATTCGCGTCGCGGCCAGCGCACGGGGTGAGTCCACCGTCACGGTGTCCGTCCCCGAGGGCACGGCCGCCAGCTCCGTCAGCGGCGCTTCGAGCGCGGTGACGACCTGCGTCTCGGCGTTGCCTGCCTTCGCCAGGAAGGGGAGCCGCACCGTGAGCTGGGTGGCCTGGCTGCCCCGCTTCTCGGTGCGCACCACCAGGCTGCTCGGAATCGCGCCGCTCGTCGTGCCACAGCTGGAGGAGCCCCCCGCCGCTCCCGGCGCCTGAACCCGCGCCACGCGAATCATCACGTCCTCCGACTCCACCGGCGTCCCGGCGTTCGTCGCCGTCACCTGTCCCAGCGAGCCTGTCTCCGCCAGCGCGCCCCCCTGCCCTTCCTGTCCACCGGAGATGAAGCGGGCCTCCAGCGGGGTGGTGACCGACAGGGCGTCCTTCAGGGGCGTGCCGAGCCGGGGCGTGCCATTGACAGACAGCGGGGGCGCCACGACGTACTCCTGCTCATGCCAGCCGAAGTCGCTGCCAGACGCGCCCCGGCCGCCCGCGGGGGTGTTGCGGAGCACGACGCCGAGCAGGGCGCCCTCTTCGTCCAGCGTCCAGGCCGGGATGCCCTGATGGTAGATGCCTCCCACCGGCTGGCTGCCCTGCTGGATGCAGGGAATCACGTAGTCATGGGTGGCCACGAAGGTCGGACCGGGCCAGTTGGGCACGGGCAGGACGTCCTGCTGGTAGTGCGGCGTGCCGTAGCTGAGCGTCGTGGGCGCCGTCCCGCTCGGGTTCACCATGGGGAACGCCACCGCGACCGACATGCCAGAAGGCGAGGCACCCGTGAGCTTCATCCGGAGGAAGCGCTCGCCCACCACCAGCGAGTACTCCAGCGTGAACCTGTGGCCGCTGTTCTGCTCCGTCACCTCCGCCTGCAAGCGATAACGGTACGGTCCCTGCTCCAGCCACCGCGCGTCTCCTCCCACGAACTTCGCGGACCCGTCCCTGCTGAACTTGCCATAGGCAGGCGGATTGGTGGAGGCATACGGCTCATTGCCGAACTGATAGATGTTGCCAGTGTCGGTGTAGAACCGCAGCTGATTGCCCACGCGTTTGGAGGCGAAGAGGCTGCGAGTCCCGCCGTCCACTCCATACGAGAACTGGCTGATGCCCCACCCGTGCTCCTTGGAGAGGGTCACGCTGATCAAGTCGTTCTCGAGGGTCGCCGTGTCCCCCACGGACGGCTGCGCGATCACGATGGGCCCCGGCGGGGACAGGGTGGAGAGGTAGACCGTCTCGTATCCCGCGCTGGGGGGCGCCGCCATGAAGAGGAGGTTCCCGTTCGCGGCCCGCTGGATGGGCAGCAAGCCGTCACGGGTCCGCACGCTCTTCACGGCGTGGAAGCGCAGGTCCGCCAGTGGAGGGGTCAGCTCCGCCAGCAGTCCGTGGACCCGCTCGAACCCGAGCGTGTTGCACACGACGACAGGGAGCTCCTGGGACTGAGGCTTCGCGGAGATGCCCTGCGCGAGCAGCTCCATCCCCTGGTCCAGGGCGGCCCTCGCCACCGAGACGCCCTGCCGGCTCAGCGGCAGCTGCTCGCCGTAATACACGTTGTCCGGAGACGTGCCCGTCACGAAGTCGTGATGGGAGCTGGGGGCCAGGACCTCCCAGCCATTCCAGACGGTGGAGTCGAACGCGTCCAGCGAAGAGGTGGCGTAGCTGCTGCTGGTGCGAAGCAGCGCGCCGATGACCTCCGCGGACATCAGCGCGCGCACCGCCGCGTACTGGTTCCGCTTCAGCGCGGGGCGGCTGGCGAAGTAACCCGTCCAGTAGTTCTGCGCGTTGAGCGGTGCGTTCACGGGGAGCGAGGCGCCGCTTTGCAGGACGGCGTCCATGTATGTCTTGAACGTCCCCGTTGTTCCCTTGACGCCATTGCTGTTGCCATTGCTGGTGTTGTAGGCGTGGGTCACGTTCAACCAGCTCAACACCTCGCCTGACGGGGAGGTGACGGAGGGCGTGGCGAAGTCGATGCCCACGGGAATGAAGCGGAGGCCGTTGGGCCAGCCCGAGCCGTACTGGTTGACGAACTGGTTCACCGTCTGGGCATTGCTGGAGATGTCGTCCGCGTCCAGGTAGCCCACCGTGCCGTAGGTGTTGGGCATGAAGAGCGTGGTGATGCGGGAGCCGTCCCCTGCCTGCCAGTGGAAGACCAGGCCTTGGGTGTTCAACTGCGACGCGATGGAGGGACCCACGGGGTCGATGGGCGCGGCCCCCGGCGACCCCTGGGGCGAGCCGGGCACGCGGGAGAGCCCGGCCGTGGTGAGGCCCATGGCGTTCAGCACCACCGGCAGCTGGGGGTCATGCCCGAAGTCATCCGGGAGCCACGCCGAGTCGTACAGGTTGGCCTCGAGCCCGGCCTGCTTCGCCCAGGTGCGTCCCACCAGGTAGTTGCGGATGAAGAGTTCGCCCGCGCAGACGAGGTTGTCCGGCGACGTGATGCCACCGCCCATCAGGCAGAAGTCGTCACCCGCCGCCGCGAAGGCCGTGATGCCTGCCGGGTTGTCCCGCGCATAGCGTTGCAGGAAGCCCACCTCCGTCACGGAGAAGGTGAAGCCGATCCGCCGGGAGAAGAGCGACACCGCGGCGTTGAAGATGTTCTGGACCGTGTCGCGTCCGGAGCTGGAGCCGGTGGCCTGGTTGTTGGAGGCGTAGTACTGGTCGAACGTGTAGACCCAATCCCAGTCAATGTGCGTCGTCGGGCAGATGAGGATGCCCTGGGTGAAAGGCGTCTTGGAGGTCATGAGCGCTTTTCCGATGCGAGGGGGAACGCCCAGCCCCTACGCAATTCGGATGCCACGCTGCGCTCGCCCCTGGAGAGCCTGGAGTCAGCCCTGGCGCCGCGTCACCTCAGCAAGCGGCTGCGTCAGCACGGAACGCGACACCGCTCATTTCGCCCTGGCGGTGCGTGCGAAGGCCTCTCGGGAGCGTTCAATCTCCGGCCGGTGTTGCTGCGCCCACATCGCGAGCACGGACACCGGTTCGAGCAGCGTGCGCCCCAGCTTCGTGAGCGCGTAGTCCACGCTCGGCGGCGTCGTCGGGTGCACGGTGCGCGTCAGCAGTCCGTCCCGCTCCAGGTTGCGCAGCGTGAGGGTCAGCATGCGCTGGGAGATGCCTTCGATGGCGCGCTTGAGCTCGCTGAAGCGCACGGGGCCCTCGCCCAGGCTGACGACGACCATCACGCTCCACTTGTCCCCGACGAGGCTGAGGATTTCGCGCGTCGCGACGCAGTCGTCGTCATAGCGCCCGGTCATCTTTCCGTACCCTGGTGACTTCAATGTGCCTCCTTGTCCGGCCTGTGCACGGTATGCCAGAGAGACGTGGTCATCATCCGTAACCAGGCACACAGAAGTAACCCCGGAGCCACGTATGGATACGCTCTCCCCTCCCGTTGGCGTTTCAGCGAAGCCGTCCAAAGCCCTTCACATGGGCCTGTGGGTCGTCCAGGCGCTGCTGGGCATCACCTTCGTCGGCTCGGGCATCTGGAAGGCGCTCACGCCCCTGCCGGAGCTCGCCGCGATGATTCCGTGGGCGGGCCAGGTGTCGCCTGCGTTCCTGTACTTCATCGTCGCGGTCGACCTGGCGGGCGGGATGGGCGTCGTCCTGCCCTCGCTCACGCGGGTGAAACCGGGCCTGACGGTCCTCGCGGCCCTGGGCTGCGCGTTGCTCCAGGTCAGCGCCATCGTCTTCCACTTCTCTCGCGGCGAGGCGGCGAACACGCCCTTCAACTTCTTCCTGGTCGCGCTGTCGCTCTTCGTCTTCTGGGGGCGCAGGACGCGCGCTCCCATCAAGCCCCGGCACGCCTGAGAATCACCGCGCGCGCATCCACGTTGAGGACCTGGGTCCCGCTCGCGAGCGTGACGAGCGGCACGTCCCAATGACAGTGGCCGCAGATGACGAGGAGCCTGCTCCAGGGCTCCACCGCCTCCCGGATGATGGCGTTGCCTCGCAGCCCCGTTCCCGGGGCGTCCGGGCCCTCGTGGAGGACGAGCACCTGCGGCTCCTGGAGCAGCACCTCTTCAATCCGTTCCAGCTGGGCGGATTGCTCGCGCCGGTTGAGCTTGTCCGCGCGCCCGATGATGTAGCTCACCCCGCCCACCGAGAGTCCGTCCGGCGCGACGACTTCGCCATCCAGCAGTTTCTGCCTGGGTTGGCGGAAGAAGCGCTCGCGCTCCCCGGTACCGCCGAACGTGTCGTGATTTCCCGCCACGCCAACGACCCAACGGAAGTACCTGGCGAAGGCAGTCCAGACGCTCCGCACGTCGCCGGAGGCGCCCCGTTCGTCCGCGGTGTCGTTGGAGAAGAGGTCTCCCGCCAGGATGATGCCGGTGCGGTTCGCGGGAGGGAGGCCGCCCGCCTTGCACATCATCGCCAGCTCGTCGGCCACGACCTCTCCCAGGAGCGCCGCCGCCCCACCCTTCACGGCATGGGGCGCCATCCCCTGGAGGTCCGAGAGCGCGATGACCGCGTCCAGGTCCGTGGGAAGCGCGTCCACCTGACCGCCCAGCAAGGGGAGTCGTTCCGCGCGGATGCCTCCACGCGGCGACGCGTTCAGGTACCACCACTCATGAAGGGGCTTCTCTTCGACGGACAGGATTCTCATGCGCCCCCCGGACGGAGCCTGCCCGTGGGGCTGACAGGAGCGGGGCCTCCCTTAAGGAAAGCCCCGCGCCTTCGCATCAGCTCACGTCACGCCTTGGCGCCCTTCGGGGCCTCGTGCTCGTCACGGCCGTGGACGGAGGAGACGGGGCTCGTGGCCTCCACTGCGGAGAAGGTCTCCAGGACCTTGTACGTGTGGCTGGCCCCGCGCGGCACGAGCCAGGAGTCACCGGGGTTCAGCAGGATGACCTGCCCCTCCAGGTGCAACTCCGCGCGGCCCTTGAGCACGAAGCCCACGGTCTCGTAGTCGCGCGTGCTGGCGGGCTTGGCCTCGGCGGGCGGCTCGTCCTCCCACAGCCGCATGGCCACACGGACGCCGGATGCGAGGTACTTCTGGCCCATCTCCCCCTTGGGGGAATGGCGGCTCTCGACCTTCTTCACGCTGGTGTCGCCCATGTTCGCCTCTCCTTGGGGGGCGGCGTGCGGCGCCGCGCTCCTCCTGGGAGAAGGTAGGGAAGACCCCGGACCGTGGCGGACCGCGTCGCGGTGGCCGCCCGCCTGCCCTGCGTCCGGAAAGACGAAAGCCCAGCCTCCTTGGGGAGACTGGGCTTCGAGGACTCACCTCAAGGGGTGAATCAAAGGTTCGGCTCGTTTAGCCGGCGCGAACGTTCTGCGCCTGCAGGCCCTTGGGGCCCTTGGTGACTTCGAACTCCACCTTCTGGCCCTCGGCCAGGGTGCGGAAGCCATCCATGTTGATCGCAGTGTGGTGGCAGAAAACGTCTTCGCCATTGTCCTGCGCGATGAAACCGAAGCCCTTCGCGTCGTTGAACCACTTCACGGTACCAGATGCCATTGTGAGTCTCTTCTCTTTCTCTGCTCTGAACAGGTGGGAGGCTCGCGCCTTCCACCGGTGCCGGAACGAACACCGCCCCGGCACGCCGGGTACTCTACCGACTTCCGGCGCGAACACCACTCCTGAGGGTGGAATCCTGCCGGCAGTCGTCCTGCATCCGACACAGCGGCTGCAGTCGAGGCCCGGCGTTGGAACATCCCATGCCCCACCGGGCATTCCGGACACCCCTCCGAAGGCCCTTCACATTTCTTCACCGCCGCCGGGCGTGGGCTTCACACCCGCCCTCTACCTTGAGCTCCGTCAGAAACGACACGGGCCCGCCGATCCGGCGCTCGCCTGCTTCCTGGAGCCAAGACCATGTTCGGATTCATCTTCGGTACCGCCTGCCTCGCCGGTCTCTTCGCCACCCTGCGCCGGGGGCGCTACGGACACCACCACCACGGCCGCGGAGGCCGGTTTGGCATGCGCCCCCGGCTGCGCTGGCTCTTCGAGCGGCTGGAGACGTCCCCCGGCCAGGAGAAGGTCATCGTGAAGGCCGTGGAGAACGTGCGCGAGGCCTTCGCCAAGGTGAAGGACCAGTGGGGCCCCAGCCGCACGTCGCTCGCGGGCTCGCTGCGCGGGGAGCACTTCGACGGCGCCATGCTGCGCGAGCTGTTCACCCGCCACGACGTGGCGCTGGAGACGCTGCGCAACGCCGTGCAGGACGCCCTGTCCCAGGTGCACGAGGCGCTGGAGCCCAACCAGCGCCGCGAGCTCGCGGACATCATCGAGCACGGCTGGGGCTACGGATGGCGCGGCGAGGGCCGGGGCTGGCACGGGCGGCGCTGCGGCGGATACGGCCGGTGGGGTGGCCGCCCCCACAACGATGACGGCCCCGCGTCCTTCGTCTGAAACCACCCTTCCCTGTCCCCTTCCTGGAGATTGCCCATGCGTCACCGTCTGCTCGTCGTCCTCCTCGCCGCGGGTGCCATCGGAGGCTATGCCTCCGGCTTCGCGAGCCTCGCCCGCCACCACCGCTCCGCCTGCCACCGGGGTGACTGGGGCGGCCCCGCCTACCGCAACGGGATGCCGCCCTACTGGGACTGGCACGCCCCCAGGCCCCAGGGCGCACCGGGCCCCGCCGACGCACCGGGAGCGCGTTAGGATTCGCCCCGCCCATG
>NZ_RAWP01000162.1:0-15437 GCF_003668935.1 Corallococcus sp. AB032C
GGGTGGAGGGCAGGCGGGGAGGGGGGCCCGGCCAGGCACCCGGCGGAGCTTCTGGCCCGCCATCCTTCCTTGACTGATCCGAACCCGCTCTTTAGGTTGAGAGGCTTCCACCGGCTCAGTCAGAGCCAAGAAGGATGTTCCATGGCCCGCGTTACCGTTGAAGACTGCCTTCCCTACGTGGACAACCGGTTCGCGCTGGTGCTCCTGGGCGCCAAGCGCGCGCGCCAGCTGATGGCCGGCGCCCGGCCCATCATCGAGACCTCGAAGAACAAGCCGCCCGTGCTCGCCCTGCGCGAGGTCGCCACCCAGCGCGTGAAGTTCGACCGCGACGTGCGCGAGGCGCTGTCTGGCAAGTACGTGGGCGAAGAAGGCAAGAAGTAGCCTTCCGCCCTACCCCGGCTCCTTCCCCTCCATGGGGGGAGGAGCTCCGGGCGCCAGGCCCTGGGCGCGCATCCACCGCAGCGCCCGGCCGGCGACGGCCTTCTCACCCTTGTAGCCCAGCGCCGGAATCAGCCCCTCGAGCGGCATCCAGCGCACCTCGTCCACCTCCACGCGCGGCCCCGGCAGCGGCCCCAGCTCTCCCGCCTCGTAGCGGAAGAGGAAGAAGTGGACGCGCTTGAAGATGCGCTGCCCGCGGAACTGGTAGACGTAGCGGATCTCCCCCAGGGGCGCGAGCAGCGCCACGGCGGTGAGGCCCGTCTCCTCCTTCACCTCGCGCCGCGCGGTCTGCTCCGGCGTCTCGCCGGGGTCCACGTGGCCCTTGGGCAGCGCCCACAGGTGACGCCCGTGCGGACGGATGACGGCGACCTCCCAGGCCCCGTCCTGGAAGCGGATGACAATGCCTCCTGAGGACGCCTCGCGCGGCATGCCTCCACCCTACCCGATGCAGGCGGCGGCCGGGACCCTCAACCGCCGTGCGCGAAGTGGCGCAGTTTGGCTTCCGCGCCCAACCGGTAGGCATAACGCAGGTCGCCGAGGAGCCGGTCCAACCGCCGGCTCAGGACGTGCCCCATGAGCCGCGCGCAGAAGCGCCGGGACAGCCGGTTCGCCTCCTCGTAGCGCCAGCGCTCCTCCACGGACAGCAGGGGCTGGTACGCGACCTGGTCGAAGAGGCGCCCCAACAGCTCCCGCGCCCACCCGGCCACGCCTTCACCCCAGCGATGCATGAGGCACACGACGAACTTGTCCACCTCCGCCTGGGCCTCCAGCTCCAGCAGCGACACCGTGCGCTCGTAGTGCGCCGTGTGCGCGACGTAGAGGAAGTGGCTGACCCCTTCGGTCACCTGGCAGTAGCCGTCCAGGTCCCCCTCCAGCACGGAGCCCAGGGGGCTGCCCGCGTAGCGCTCCATGCGCTCGCGCAGGCCGGGGTCCAGGTAGAGCGCCACCTCCAGGCCGCCCCGGGCCTCCAGCACCAGCAGCTCCTCCGGCGCGCGCCCGGTGCCACCCAGGAGCGCGGCGACCTCCGCGTCCACCACCACGAAGGCCTCCGCGCGGGCCTCGCACCGGAAGCCGTAGATGGCCTCCAGGTGGGCCTGGAGGCGCCCCACGAGCGGGAAGTCCCCGGCGTCAGTTGGCAAGTGGCCCCTTGCGCGGGATCCAGCCCGCGTCCACCAGCACGCGCTCCAGCTTGTCGTTGCCCGTGCGCACCCAGGACTCGTAGACGCGCAGCGCACCCGCGGGCCCCGCGCTCACCAGGCCGCGCGCGCTGATCTCCTCCAGCACCTCCGCGAGCGAGCGGAACTTGTCGCACAGCTCGCGGTACACGCCGGTGAAGCCGCCCGCGGGCACCAGCTCCGCCACCTGCCCGTAGGCCGCGCCGCCCATCTGGATGTAGTAGTCCGGGCCCACCATCCCCTGCTGCAGCGCGCCGGAGAAGAAGCCGACCTTGTAGAGCGACACGTCGCCCAGCCGCCGCAGCGTGCGGATGCGCTCCTCGCGCTCCTGCTGCAGCGAGCGGTGGTACAGCTCCGCCAGCGGCTCGTGGTCCCGCCGGCCCTCCGCGTCTCGGACGAACAGCTTGTCCGTGGCCGCGAACTCCGCCAGCAGGTTCACCAGGTAGAACTCGGTGGACTCGCCCAGCGCCACCCGCTGCCGGGCCGCGACCTCCAAGAGGAGTTCCCGGAAGAACTCCTTCAGCGAGGAAGAGGACGTCACCAGTCCGCTCATCGAGCACACCTCCCGGATGAAGCCTGAAAGGCCTCCGGGCCAGCGCCCGGACCTTCCAGGACACGCTTCCGACAAGCGTAGCCATGTCGCAAGGCGTTAGCAAAACAGACCCAAGTCTTATCAGGCACTTACGCTGGCACTCGTCCGGGGCGAGTGCCAACGTCCGGACACCCCACACGGCCTTGCGGGCAGGTGCGACAAGCGGGAATGTTTTTCGGAAAAGCCCAATCAGGACGGGAGTTTAGCGGCATCCGGACAGATGTCCCGACGTCGCTTGACGAGGTGAAGTCCCTGGTTATTATCCGCCGCGCCTGGGCGTTAGCACTCAGCGGGTGCGAGTGCCAACGCCGGGGCCCACAGGACCTTTCAATCACCCCTGCGGCATCCCGGTCCGGACCTTCCGTCCGCCTCCGGCAGCCGCGATTCACAGGAGCAAGCCATGAAGATTCGTCCCCTGCAGGATCGGCTCATCATCAAGCGCGTCGCCGAGGAGAACAAGACCAAGGGCGGCCTCTTCATCCCCGACACGGCGAAGGAGAAGCCGCTCGAGGGCAAGGTCGTCGCCGTCGGTAACGGCAAGGTGCTGGAGGACGGCAAGGTGCGCGCCATGGACATCAAGGCCGGCGACACCATCCTCTTCAGCAAGTACGCGGGCACGGAGATCAAGCTGGACGGCGAGGATCACCTGATCCTCCGCGAAGAGGACGTGCTGGGCATCATCGAGAAGTGAAGCCCGCCGTTCGTCTTCCCACTCACAACTTCTAGAGGATTCAGACCATGGCGAAGGACATCATTTTCGAAGTGCGCGCGCGTGACGCCATCCTGCGCGGCGTGAACATCCTGGCCGACGCGGTCAAGGTGACCCTGGGGCCCAAGGGCCGCAACGTCGTCATCGAGAAGAGCTTCGGCTCCCCCACCATCACGAAGGACGGCGTGACGGTGGCGAAGGAAATCGAACTGGAGAACAAGTTCGAGAACATGGGCGCCCAGATGGTCAAGGAGGTCGCCTCCAAGACGTCTGACGTCGCGGGTGACGGCACCACCACGGCCACCGTGCTGGCGCAGGCCATCTTCCGCGAGGGCGCGAAGCTGGTCGCCGCGGGCCACAACCCGATGGACATCAAGCGCGGCATCGACAAGGCCGTCGCCGCCATCATCGCCGAGCTGAAGACGCTGGCGAAGCCGACCAAGGGCAACAAGGAGATCGCCCAGGTTGGCACCATCTCCGCGAACGGTGACACCACCATCGGCCAGATCATCGCGGACGCGATGGAGAAGGTCGGCAAGGAGGGCGTCATCACGGTGGAAGAGGCCAAGGGCCTGGACACCACCCTGGACGTCGTCGAGGGCATGCAGTTCGACCGCGGCTACCTGTCCCCGTACTTCGTGACGGATCCGGAGCGCATGGAGGTCGTGCTGAACGACCCCCTCATCCTCATCCACGAGAAGAAGATCTCGTCGATGAAGGACCTGCTCCCCATCCTGGAGCAGGTGGCGCGCGCCGGTAAGCCCCTGTTGATCATCGCCGAGGAAGTGGAGGGCGAGGCCCTGGCCACCCTGGTGGTGAACAAGATCCGCGGCGTGCTGAACGTGGCGGCGGTGAAGGCGCCGGGCTTCGGCGACCGCCGCAAGGCCATGCTGGAGGACATCGCGGTCCTCACCGGCGGCCGGATGATCGCCGAGGACCTGGGCATCAAGCTGGACACGCTGACGCTCCAGGACCTGGGCCGCGCGAAGCGCGTCACCATCGACAAGGACAACACCACGGTCGTCGACGGCGCGGGCAGCCAGTCGGAGATCGAGGCGCGCGTGAAGCAGATCCGCGCCCAGGTCGAGGAGACCTCCAGCGACTACGACCGTGAGAAGCTCCAGGAGCGCCTCGCGAAGCTCGTGGGCGGCGTGGCCGTCATCAACGTGGGCGCCGCGACCGAGACGGAGATGAAGGAGAAGAAGGCCCGCGTGGAAGACGCGCTCAACGCGACCCGCGCGGCCGTGGAAGAGGGCGTCGTCCCTGGCGGCGGCGTGGCGTACATCCGCTGCCTCAAGGCCCTGGAGACCCTGAAGGTCGCCGACGGTGAGAAGTCCGGCGTGGACATCATCCGTCGCTCCGTCGAGGAGCCGCTGCGTCAGATCGTCGGCAACGGCGGCCTGGAGGGCAGCGTGGTGGTGAACAAGGTCAAGGAGGGCACGGGCCCCTACGGCTTCAACGCCGCCACGGGCGTCTACGAGGACCTGCTGGCCGCGGGCGTCATCGACCCGGCCAAGGTGAGCCGCACCGCGCTGCAGAACGCCGCGTCGGTCGCCTCGCTGATGCTCACCACGGAGGCCATGGTCGCCGAGCGCCCGAAGGCGGACGACGACAAGGGCGGCGGCGGCGGTGGTGGCATGGGCGGGATGGGTGGCATGGGCGGTATGGGCGGCATGGGCATGTAGTCGCCCCACCCTTCCCCGCGTCGTCGACGCATCGGGGACGGGACTTGACGGCCTCCGGCGCCCACCAGGGTTCCGGGGGCCGTCGTGTTTTCAAGGGACCAGGCACAAGGGAAGGCCCGTGGCCCCCCGTGCAACGGCCCCTTAGGTTTGGCATCAAGAGAGCCAGGAGGAATTCCATGAAGCCCGTGAAGATCTACACGACGACCTACTGTGGCTTTTGCGTGCGCGCGAAGGACCTGCTCAAGCGCAAGGGCGTGGCCTACGAAGAGGTGGACGTCACCGGAGATGACGACGCCCGCACGAAGCTGGTGGAGATGAGCGGCGGTCAGCGAACCGTGCCGCAGATCTTCATCGGCGACACGCACGTGGGCGGCTACTCCGACATGGCCGCGCTCGACCGCGAGGGCAAGCTGGACCCCATGCTCCACGCTTGAGCAGCCAGGCGGCCGGGCCCCGTGCCCGGACGCCACCCGCGTTCCCCGTGCCTACCTTCTTCGCCAGGGCATTCACCCCTTTCACGGGAGGAACACCATGGCGGGCGGACAGGAAGTCACGGGGACCCGGGATGAACATCACGACCTCATCAGCACGCTCTACCACCTGCTCAAGGGCGCGTCGGTGAGCGCGCAGTACCTGCGCGACGCGGAGGCCGCGGGGGACCCGGAGCTGGCGCAGCTCTTCCGCGACTGGCAGGACGAGCAGCGCAACCTGGCCGAGCGCGCCAAGAACCTGCTGGGCACGCGCATGGTGAACGCGCAGGCCGGCACGGGCCGTGCGGCCACGGAGTCCAGGAGCACGAAGCGCAGGACGAACGCGGAGGTGCCGACGCGAGAGGTGAAGGGCCCCACCAACGCGAGCGTGCGCTCCGGAGGGAGCCCCGGCGACGACGAAGTGGACGAGCAGTCCAAGGAGTCGTTCCCCGCGAGCGACGCACCCGCGAAGTACTGAGGCGGGGGGAAATCCGGGAGGCAGGCCCGACGTCCCTGGTTGGGGCGGCCGGGCCCCTTCTGTCTTCATCTTCAACGGACGTTTCCGCGTCTACTTGTTCCGCTTGCCCCCTGTGTGCAGTCCCCCCTAAAGAGGCGGGATTGAGGGCGACGAGGGGTGTTTTTGCCCCCACGCCCCGTTGCGACCAGGGGTCCGTGACCATGATTGACAGACCGGATGTCACCGAAACCGTCCACGCGGAGCGCGAGGCCCAGGCCACTCGCGTCCCCCTTCATGAGTGGACGGTGGAGGTGGTGGGCGGTCCGGACAAGGGCAAGAAGGTCACCACCCAGGACTCGCTGGTGCGCGTGGGCTCCGACGCCGCGGGCGACCTGGTGCTGAGCGACCCGACGGTGAGCCGCCGTCACCTGGAGGTGGAGCGGCTGCCGCAGGGGCTCCTGCTGCGCGACACCGGCAGCCGCAACGGCACGTTCCTGGACGGGCGCCGCGTGATTCAGGCCTTCCTCACCAGCGGCGACAAGGTGGAGCTGGGCAAGACGAAGCTGGTGGTGAAGGTGGCCACCCGCGCGACGGAGGTGGAGGTCGCCGGCGCGGAGTCCTTCGGGCAGCTGGTGGGCAGCTCGGAGAAGATGCGCTGGGTCTTCACGGAGCTGCGCCGCATCGCTCGCGAGGACATGAACCTGCTCGTCGAGGGTGAGACGGGCACGGGCAAGGAGCTGGCCGCGCGGGCGGTGCACCAGCACTCGCTGCGCCGCCACGGCGCCTTCAAGGTCGTGGACTGCAACCTCATCTCCGAGGAGAAGGCGGAGCGCGAGCTGTTCGGCGGGCTGCGCGCCGGGGAGAACGAGGACAAGGGCGCGCGCGGCATCTTCGAGGCGGCGCGCGGCGGCACCCTCTTCCTGGACGAGGTGGGCGAGCTGCCCATGTCCGTGCAGGGCAAGCTCTTGCGCGTGCTGGAGACGCGCGAGGTGCCGTCGCTGGACGGGCAGCCGGTGGCGGTGGACGTGCGCGTCATCGCCTCCACGCACCGCAACCTGGAGGAGGACGTGCGCCAGGGCCGCTTCCGCGCGGACCTCTACTTCCGGCTCGCGGTGGCGCGCGTGAAGCTGCCGCCCCTGCGCACCCGCCGCGACGACATCCCCACGCTGTCGCAGGCCCTGTCGCGCGGCATGAAGGCCGCGCTGGAGCTGACGCCGCAGACGCTGGCCCTCTTCGAGGGCTACGACTGGCCGGGCAACGTGCGCGAGCTGCGCAACGTGCTGGAGCGCGGCGCGCTGATGCAGGAGACGGGCAACACCAGCTGGCTGGACTTCCTGGCGCACGCGCCCAAGCTCACGGAAGGCACGGAGCCCGCCACCAACGTGGCCGCCATCGTCACCGGCATGCCGTACCACGAAGCGAAGGACCGGGTGCTCGCGGACTTCGAGCGGCTGTACTTCGCGGAAGTCATGCGCGAGGTGGCCTTCGACATAAAGGCCGCGGAGCAGCGCACCGGCCTGTCCATGCAGAGCCTCTACCGCCTGTTGAAGAAGAATGGGCTCCGCCTCAAGGACCTCAAGAACGCCGAGGGCCTGGAGAAGTGAGCGCCCGACCGCAGTCCCAACCACCCCAACCGGGAGAAAGCCTCACCATGCTGAAGCGTCTCGCCGTCGCCTCCGTCATCCTCACCGCCGCCTGTGCCGGCCAGCAGAAGACCGAAGCCCCCGAAGGTCAGAAGCAGATGACCAAGGAAGAGCGGCTGCGCATCACCAACCAGCCCCCGTTCGACCTGGCGACCTGCTTCCAGCACGAGCAGACCCTGCCCACCCCCGCCAACGAGGGTGTCCTCGTGGGCGCGCTCCTGAGCGTCCGTCCGGACGTGCTGGAGTGCCTGGTGGACCCCGCCAACCGCGGCCCCGCGGCCAGCACCAAGGTGATGGTGAAGTCCACCGTCAACGCGCAGGGCGCCACGCACGCCGTCTCCGGTGAGAACCTCACCCCGGCCGGCACGGCCTGCATCCAGCAGGTGCTGGACACGCACGTGAAGCCCGCGGCGCTGGCGGCGGACGCGAAGCCGGTGGAGGCCTCGTACGAGTACGACCACGCCACCGCCAACAACCCGTCCGTCACCATGGGCATCAACGAGGGCTCGGACTTCTCCGGCACGGTGCGCCTGGCCCAGAAGAGCTGGTGTGACTGCTTCGCCGGCTTCAAGGCGTCCACGCCACCGGTGCTGGCCGCCGACATCCACATCGTGAAGGGCCAGCCCAACCCGACGGAGGTCGTCTTCAAGCCCTCCGGCAGCACGGAAGGCGACCAGCTGGCGTCCTGCATGCAGGCGAAGATCGCCGCCATGCCCGCGACGACGACGGGCGAGCTGAAGTTCCCCTTCCGCTTCGTGTTCTTCAACTCGCAGGCCCCGGTGGACGCCTCCGCGACCATGCCGCCGGAGCTGCGCTTCTTCCAGCTGGAGCTGGCGCGCACCCAGACGGCCGCCGCGTCCGCCATCGCCTTCGGCGCGCGCACCAACGCGGCGGACACGTATGACGCCGTCGTTCAGAAGTACACCAAGACGAAGGACTACAAGCTCTTCGACGAGCTGTCCTCCAAGTGCCAGGCGCTGGTGGACTCCGCCGGCAAGTGGGTGGACGCGCTCAAGGCGCAGGAGACGGTGGACCAGACGACCCTGACGCTGGTGCAGCAGCTCAAGGCCCAGAAGGAAGACTGGGCCCCGGTGGAGACCGCCAGCCAGGAGGCCCTGGCCAACACCCAGAAGGACCTCTCCGCCGCCCAGCAGCGTCTGGCCGCGGACCAGGGCGCCTGCCCGAAGAAGAGCTACGCGCCGACGAAGAAGAAGTAGTCCTTCGACGTTGAGCCGCTGAAATGACAACGGGCGCTCCGGAAGAACTTCTCCGGGGCGCCCGTCTTCTTTTCAGCGACCAACCCTGCCCTGCCCCGCGCCCTACGACGCGGCGGGGACCTTGTCGTCGTTGTGCGCGGAGGCCTCGCGCATCTTCACGCTGACGAGCTTGGAGATGCCGGGCTCCTCCATGGTGACGCCGTAGAGCGTGTCGGCGATCTCCATGGTGCGCTTGTTGTGGGTGATGAGGATGAACTGCGACTGGCTGCTCATCTCCTTCACCATGTCGTTGTAGCGGCCCACGTTGCCCTCATCCAGCGGGGCGTCGACCTCGTCCAGGAGGCAGAAGGGGGTGGGCTTGATGAGGAAGATGCCGAAGATGAGCGCCACGGCGGTGAGGGCCTTCTCGCCACCGGAGAGCAGGTTGACGCTCTGGAGCTTCTTGCCCGGCGGCTGGGCGACAATCTCCACGCCCGGCTCACCGTTGGGGCCCTCCTGCGTGAGGATGAGGCTGGCGCGGCCACCGCCGAACAGGCGCGGGAAGATGGCCTGGAACTTGTCGTTCACCACGTCGAAGGTCTGCTTGAAGCGCTCGCGGCTCGTCGCGTCGATGCGGACGATGGCTTCCTTCAGCTGGCTGATGGACGCCAGGAGGTCCTGACGCTGGGTGGAGAGGAACTCGAAGCGCTTGGACAGCTCCGCGTGCTCGTCAATGGCGGTGAGGTTGATCTCCCCCATCTTCTCCACCTGCGCGCGCAGGTCCTTGAGCTCGCTCTCCACTTCCGGCGAGAGCGGCGCCAGCAGGTGGTAGTTGTGCAGCTCCGTGGCCAGCTCCAACTGGTAGCGCTCGCGGATGCCGGCGGCCAGGTGCTCCAGCTCCAGGCCAATCTCCTTCTCGCGCAGGGTGATTTGCGACAGGCCCTGCATGAGCTCGTCCAGCCGGCCGCGCAGCTCGCGGAAGGAGGTGTCCTGCTCGCGCACTTCCGTGGTGGCGGTGGTGTGCGCGGTGCGGCGGGCCTCCAGGGCCTCCGCGCCCACGCGGTGCTCCTCCGCCCGCTGCTCCTTGGTGGACTCCAGCTCCGCGAGCCGGCCCTGCAGTTGCTCCACCTTGGTGCGGCCGTCCGTCACCGTGGCCTGCAGGCGGCTGACGCGCGACTCCATGTCCCGGCGCTGCGCCACCAGGCTCTCCAGCTCCTTGCGCGCGGACTCACCGCGCTCGCTGCCGGCGGCCACCTTCACGCGCAGGCCCATCAGGTCCGAGGACGCGGTGTCCGCGCGCTGGCGCAGCCCCTCCAGCTCCCCGGCGTACTGGCGCACGCGCTCCTCGCGCGCCTCGCGGTCCGCCTGGCCGTGGGCCACCTCGCCGCGGCTGGACTCCTCCTCGTTGGTGAGCGCGGTGTGGCTCTGCGACAGCTGGCCCTCCTCGCCCTCCAGCGAGCGCAGCCGCTCGCGCACCCGGGCCAGGTCCTCGCTCGCCTTGTGGAGGTCCTTCTCCTGGCTGGCCAGGTTGACCTCCTCCGCGTGCTGCTCCTTGCCCAGGCCCTTGAGGACGGCCTCCGCCTGCCCCATCTGCTTCTGGAGCGTGTAGTGGCGGGTCAAAATCTCGTTGTAGCGCTCCTCCACCCGGGCCACTTCGGCCGCCAGCTCGGCGATTTCGCGCTTCTTCTGGAGCGCGCCCACCGCCGCGCCCTCGCGCTCACCGCCGGTGATGGAGCCGTCCGCGCGGAACACCTCGCCGTCCAGCGTGACGAGGGTGACGGGTACGGGGGTGGTTTCCGCGTACTCGCTCGCGGCGACCATGTCCTGGACGATGACCACGTCGCCCAGGAGCAGCTTGAGCACCGGCTCCAGCGCGGGCTCGCAGGACACTTCCTTGAGCGCGTGCGCCAGGACGCCCGGGCGCGAGAGGTCCGGCTCCACGTACGCCCGGGCCTGCTCACCGGAGGGCACCGGCAGGAAGGTGCCGCGCCCTTCCGCGTGGCCCTTCAGGTACTCCACCAGCTCCACGCCCTTCTCACGGCTGTCCACGATGACGTGCTGGAGCCGCTCGCCCAGGGCGGCCTCCACCGCGCGCTCGTAGCGCGCCGAATTCACCGTGAGGACGTCCGCCACCAGGCCGAAGATGCCCTGCTCGCGGGCGGCCTCCGCGGCGCGCACCATGACGGCGCGCACGCCCCGGTCGAAGCCGTCGTAGTTCTTCTGGATGTCCTCCAGGGAGGACAGGCGGCTGCGCTTGTCGCTCAGCTCCTCGCGCAGCGCGATGACCTGGACCTCGTTCTCCGTGAAGGCCTCGCGCGTGCGGGTGAGGGCCTCCTCCTCCTGGCCCCGGCGCTCGGCCAGCTCGGAGGCCAGGTGGCGCGTGTCCTCCACGTGCCTGGCCGCCTGGGTGCGCACGGTGTCCAGCTCCTGCTCCTGAACGCGCAGGGCCTCCAGCTCACCGCCCAGCTTCGCGCGGCGCGCCTCCAGGTCCGTGCGCTGGCGCGCGAGGTTGACCAGGTTGCTCTCGTGGTTCGCCAGGCGCGTGGCCACGGCGACCAGCCCGGCCCGCTCCTGCTCCAGGCGCAGGGAGATTTCCGTCTGGAGCACGGAGACGCGGCGCTGCTCCTCCAGGGCCACCGCCATGGCCACTTCGTCTTCCTTGTACGAGCCGGCGATGCCCGACAGCTCCGCCTCGCGGGCCGTCATGGTCCGCACGACTTCAGCCTGCCGCGCGAGCAGCGCGTCCAGCTCCGCCTGCGCGGACTCCACGCGCGCGCCGGTTTCCTCGAAGTCGCGGCGGCCGTAGGACAGCTCCTGCGCCTCGCGCTGCAGGGCGCTCTCCAGCGCGTGCACTTCACCGGCGTACTGCTGGAGGGCCGCCCCTTCCGCGTCCAGCTCCGCGCGGCGCCGGGTGATGACCTCCTCCAGCTCCTTCACCTTGTCCAGGCCCTCGCGCTCCTCGCCGCCCAGGTTCTCCAGGCGCGACTGGAGCACGCGCTTCTCCGCCATCAGCTCCAGCGAGCGGTGGCTGGTGGAGTGCAAATCAATCTCCCGCATGCGCGCCTTGAGCTTGCGGTACTTCTCCGCCTTCTTCGCCTGGCGCGACAGCGTGTCGAGCCGCTTCTCCAGCTCGCCCGTGATGTCGTTGACGCGCAGGAGGTTGGCCTCGGTGGCCTCCATCTTGCGCTCGGCGGCCTTGCGGCGGGCCTTGTACTTGGTGACGCCCGCGGCCTCTTCCAGCAGATGCCGGCGGTCCTCCGGCTTGCTGGAGACGATGAGGCCCACGCGGCCCTGCTCGATGATGGAGTAGGCCTTGGTGCCCACGCCCGTGCCAAGGAACAGCTCGGTGATGTCCAGCAAGCGGCAGAGCGTCTTGTTGATGAGGTACTCGGAGTCGCCGTTGCGGAACAGGCGCCGCGTCACGGTGATCTCACTGAAGCCCTGGTACTGGGGCGCCAGCGTGTCCGTGTCGTCCACGAGGAAGGTGAGCGACACCTCCGCCATGGACAGGGGCGGCTTGTTCTCCGAGCCGTTGAAGATGACGTCTTCCATGCCGCGGCCGCGCAGGTTCTTCGCGCTCTGCTCGCCCATCACCCAGCGGATGGCGTCCACGACGTTGGATTTGCCACACCCATTGGGGCCGACGACGCCGGTGACGCCCTCGTCGAAGGAGAAGACGCTCCGCTCCATGAACGACTTGAAGCCGGTGATGTCCAGGCGCTTGATTCGCATGCCAGCGGGCTCCCTACAGGCCGACGGTGAGACGGGGTGAAAACGCGCGCGGGGCCGGAAAATCGGCTCCGCAGCGTTTGGCAGGAGTACCAACGCACCCCGCCCCGGATCAAGCGTGACCATGCCACGCATGACCCTATGTGCAGTGCTACAGGTTGGTATGCGAGCGGCCTTGCACCACCCTTGCAAAGCAACCGACCCACCCTACCTTCCTCTTGATCTTTCTGGAGGCGTCCTACGTTTCAGCCCTTGCTCGCCATGTCGCTCCTCGTCGGTGCGTCCCCGACGTCCCAGGTAGCACCCCGGTCTGACATGGTCGTGGCGGCGGCGCCGGCCCCCTGTCCGAACCCCTGGTTTCCCATGGAGGAAGGCCTGTCGCTGACCTACCGGGCGGGCCGCTCGTCGGAGCTGGTGCTGGCGACGAAGGACGTCGCCCCCGCCGCGGACGGGACGGTGAAGGCCACGCTGGCGGTGAGCCTCAAGGGGCGCAGCGGCCAGACGGACCTGACCTGCGACTCCGAAGGCGTCCGCACGGGCCTGGGCGGGCTGGAGGGCACGCTCCTGTCCGCGTCCGGCATGGACGTTCAAGTCGTCAACGCGGAGGGCGCGGCCGTGCCGGCGCCGTCCGTGATGGTCCTCGGGGGCACCTGGAAGAACAGCCTGTCGGTGAAGCTCCAGCCGCCGGCCCGGAAGGGCGGCCTGCGCCCCATCATCGCCACGACCTTCGACAAGGAGGCCACGGTGGTGGGCGAGGAGGAGGTCACCGTCGCGGCGGGCACCTTCAAGGCGCTGAAGATCAAGAACATCACCACGGCGCGCGCCAGCCGCCCCGGCTCGGAGGGGCGCTCCATGGAGAGCTTCATGTGGTTCGCGCCGGACGTGGGCATCGTGAAGCTGACCACGGACGGAGAGACGAACCTGGAGCTGCTCAAGGTGGACCGGCCGAACGCCAAGGTGAAGCCGGCGGCCATCCAGGGCGGCGCGAAGAAGAAGGCCGTGAAGCCCACCAAGAGCTAGCGCTTCACCCCGTCTCGCCGGAGGGCACGGGCGGCTCCGTGGGGCGGCTGCCGTCCTTGGGCACCGCCGTGGGGCGCGACTGCGGCTCCACCGTGACGCGCACCACGCGGGGGCCGTCCACCTCCTCCACGAGGATGCGCCACATGTCGAGCTTGAGGCTGTCGCCCTTCTCCGGCACCCGGCCCAGCTTCGTCATCAGGTATCCGGCGATGGTCGTCACCTCGCCCTTCTCGTCGTCGCTCAGGTCGAAGGTGACGTCCAGTTGGGCCTCCAGGTCGTCCAGCTGCGCGGTGCCGGGCAGCTCGAAGCGGCCTCCCGGCAGCGCCCGGACCTCCTCCACGCGCCGGCCCAGCTCCGCCACGTCGCCCACCACCTCCGCCACCACGTCCGCGATGGTCACGAGCCCGGACGTGCCGCCGTGCTCGTCCACCACCATGGCGATCTGCCGGCGCCGGCGGCGGAACTCCGTCAAGAGCTGCTCCAGCGTCGCGTTCTCCGGGATGAAGAGCACCGGGCGCTGCACCTGGGACAGGCTGCGCAGCTCGCCGCGAGACAGGAGGAAGAACAGGTCCTTCACGTTCACAACGCCCTCGACCTCGTCGAGGTTGCCCCGGCACACCGGCAGCCACGTGTGCCCGGACGCCCGCGCGTCGATGACGTTCCTGTCCAGCGCCTCCTCCACGTCCAGGTAGCGCATCTGGTTGCGGGGCACCATCACCTGCCGCGCCGTCTTCTGCGCCATCTCCAGCGCGCGCTCCAACAGCTCCGCCCTCGCCGTGGTGATGGCGCCGGCCTGCGCGGAGCTGTGCAGGATGACGCGCAGCTCGTCCTCGTTCGTCGCCTCGTGCGACTCGCTGGCGGAGTGCAGGCCGAAGGCCTTGAGCACCAGCCCCGCCAGCCAGTTGAGCAGCCGGATGGCCGGGTAGAAGAGGAAGTAGAACGCGCGCATGGGCAGCGCCACCGCGAGCGTCGTCTGCTCCGCGCGCTGGATGGCGACGCTCTTGGGCGCCAGCTCCCCCATCACGATGTGCAGGAACGTGATGATGCTGAAGCCGATGATGCCCGCCGCGGTGGAGCCGTACTTCGCCGCCATCGCCTCCGGCAGCACCTTGTCCACCACCGGGTGCAGCAGGTGTTCGAACGCGGGCTCACCCAGCCAGCCCAGGCCCAGCGACGCGAGCGTGATGCCGAACTGCGTGGCGGACAGGTACGCGTCCAGCTCGCTCACCATCTTCAGGGCCGTGGACGCGCCGGGCGTGCCCTCGTCCACCAGGGACTGCAGGCGCGTGGCGCGGATCTTCACGATGGCGAACTCCGTCGCCACGAAGAAGCCGTTCGCGACGACCAGCAGCAGCGCCAGCCCCAGGAAAACCCATTCCATGTGTGATTCCCTCAGAAGAGGGCTTCGAAGTCCGGATCGCCCTTGAGCACGTCGAACATGGGGTCCGCGGACAGCCACCCCAGGACCTTCTGCCGGTCCGCCGCCAGCGCCTTCTGCAGGTACTGGACGGCGTCCTTCGGACGGCCCCACAGCGCGTACAGCGCCGCCAGGTTGTAGTTGAGCAGGAGGTCTTCCGCGTTGAGCGCCCGGGCGCGCTCGTAGGCGCGCTCCGCTTCCGCGTAGAAGCCCTTCTGGGCATAGCAGATGCCCAGGTCCAGCTGCGCCTCGAAGTTGTCCGGCTCCAGCCGCACCACTTCCTTCAGCTGGGTGATGGAGGAGCGGTAGTCCCCCTCATCCATCATCAGCGCCGCCAGCTCGTGCCGGGGGAAGGCGTCCTGCGGGTCCAGCTCGATGGCGGCCTGCAGCTCCCGCATCGCCTCCTCCACCCGCCCCTGGTCCGCGTAGGTGAGCCCCAGGTTGAGGTGGGCGTCCGGGTACTCCGGATCCAGCTCGATGGCTTCCTTGTACTCCTCCACGGCCATCTCGCTGGCGTGGGTGGAGAGGAAGCAGGCCAGGTTGTAGTGCGCGGTGGCGCTCTCCGGCTCCAGCTTGAGCGCGGTGAGGTACTCGCCCAGCGCCTCGCGGAACTGCTTCTTCTCCGCGTAGACCGTGGCCAGGTTGTCGTGCGCGTGCGCCGACGTGGGGTCCAGGTCGATGGCCTTCTTGAACTCCTTGATGGCCTCGTCCAGCCAGCCCCGGTCCGCCAGCTCGATGCCGCGGGTGTTGTGCTCATCGGACAGAGCGATGTTGTCCTTTTCCCGGGCCATGGGCGCGCGGCAATCTACGCGTCGCGCGTTTCCCCGTGCAAGGTAGAGTTTCCCCTTGCCCATGCGCCACGCCGCCCTGCTGCTCCTGCTGTCACTTTCCGCCTGCCATCCCCGC
>NZ_RAWP01000163.1:0-14793 GCF_003668935.1 Corallococcus sp. AB032C
GTGATGTCCTTGCTGGTGGTGGGGGTGGGCTGCGGCGGGGCGCTTCCCGAGGAACTGACAGAGGCGGAACTCGCACAGGAGCCCACCTCGGCCCCAGAGGTGACAGCCGAGGGCCTCTGCCTTCCCACCGCCGCGGGCACCCAGCGGGTGAAGACCATTCTCCCGCCCTCGGAGCTGGGCATCCCGCGCTTCGCGATGGGGCCGGGCAGCTTCGTGGACTTCAAGGGGACGCTGCACTTCGCGGTGAACGATGAGGATGGCCGCCGCGGCCTGTGGCGGAGCACCGGCACGGACGCGGGCACCACGGAGGTGAAGGGCTTCCCGGCGACGGCGGACACCTGGACGCCGCTGTTGTCGCAGCTCACCGCCACCCCGGCGCAGCTCTTCTTCCAGGCGCCGGACGCGACGCACGGCGCCGAGCTGTGGGTGAGCAACGGGACGACGGCCGGCACCCGGATGGTGAAGGACCTGACGCCGGGCGTGGAGGACTCGTACCTGACGCACCTGACGGCGGCCGGCTCCACGCTGGTCTTCTTCAAGGAGACGTACGACGCCACGGCGTCCGCCACGCGCTATGAGCTGTGGAGGTCGGACGGCACCGGCGCGGGCACGGTGCGCGTGCGCGACTTCGGGACCGGCGTGGACGTGAGCTACCTGGACGCGAAGCAGGGCAACGCGCTGCAGTTCTTCGTGCGCGAACTCCAGGGCGCCACCTCCCTGTGGCGGACGGACGGCACCTCCGCGGGCACCTTCCAGCTGAAGCGGCTGGACGCGGGCCCCGACACCTACCCGAACGACGTGCGCCCCACCGGCGCGCAAACCCTCTTCAAGCTGGATGAGCCCAGCGGCCTGCAGGAGTTGTGGAAGACGGACGGCACGGCGGCCGGCACGGTGCGGCTGGCGTCCTTCGGCTCCACGCGCGGGATGCGAGTGCTGGGCGCGCTGGGCACGTACGCGTACGTCACGACGACGTCCTACAGCACCCAGTACATGGTCATCTACCGGGTGCCCCTCACCGGCGGGAACCCGGAGCCCGTGGTCACCCTGCCCAATGACTACGCGTCGCAGGGCGAGGCGTTCCCATACATCGAAGCCGTGAGCCAGGTGCCGGGGGGCAAGAAGCTGTACTTCGCCGTGGCCATTGGCAGCAACGGCCCCGCGCCGCGCGACACGCAGCTGTGGGTGACGAACGGCACCGCCGGGGGCACCACGCTGCTGCGCCGGCCGCTCAGCCTGTCGGACGAGTACAGCTCGCCGGTGTACGCGGCGGCGGACAACCTGGTCTTCTTCAGCGCCTATCAGGTCACCGACGGCATCGAACCCTGGGTGAGCAACGGCACGGTGGCCGGGACGCGCCGCCTCAAGGACATCGCCGCGCCGGCCCAGGGAGGCTCCTCCTATCCGCGCGAGTTCTTCCGCCTGGGCAGCCGCGTCTACTTCAGCGCCTATGACGACACGCTGAACGCGCAGCTCTGGTCCACCCAGCTCAGCAACGCCTGCGTGGCGCCGGAAGACGCACAGTAGGCGCATGGAGCCTCCCCGCCTGGTCTCCAGGCGGGTGGCCGTGCCCGGCGGATGCGTGGGTGTTAGACACCTTCTCATGCCCACCGTCAGCGACAGCGCGCGCAGCGCGGGACTCCGCCTCGAACGCAGCCGGGCCTCCCGTCAGTTCGAGGATCACGGCTTCCGCAACACCGCCCCCGTGGGGGCCGGCCTCCAGGGGAACGCGCTGCCCCTCCTGGGCGAATACTTCTTCGGAGGCGCGCAGCGCACGCCGCCCGCGCCGCTGCCGGTGGAGGATCCGCGCGGCGCCTGGACCCGCGCGCCGGACAGCGGCCTGCGCGTCACCTGGCTGGGCCACAGCACGATGCTGCTGGAGGTGGACGGGGCGCGCGTGCTGACCGACCCCGTCTTCGGCGACCGCGTCTCTCCCGTGTCCTTCGCGGGCCCCAAGCGCTTCCACGCCACGCCCGTTGCGCTGGAAGCGCTGCCGGACCTGGACGCGGTGCTGGTGTCGCACGACCACTTCGACCACCTGTGCCGGAGCACCATCCGGGCGCTGGCGAAGCGGCGGGTGCCCTTCGTCACCGCGCTGGGCGTGGGGCGCCACCTGGAGGCCTTCGGCGTGGCGCCGGAACTCATCACCGAGCTGGACTGGTGGGAGGAGCACCGCGTGGGCCCGGTGGCCTTCCGCGCGACGCCCTCGCAGCACTTCTCCGGCCGTGGCCTGGGCGACCGCAACAAGACGCTGTGGGCGTCGTGGGTGCTCACCACGGACAAGCACCGGCTGTTCTTCAGCGGCGACACCGGCCTCACGACGGAGTTCGAGGAGATTGGCCGGCGATACGGCCCCTTCGACCTGGTGATGATGGAGGTGGGCGCGTTCCACCCGAGCTGGGGCACCATCCACCTGGGTCCGGAGAACGCGCTCAAGGCGCACGCCATGCTGGGCGGCGGCACGCTGATGCCGGTGCACTGGGGCACCTTCAACCTGGCGCTGCACGCGTGGGACGAGCCCGTGGAGACGCTGGTGAAGCTGGCCACGGAGCAGCAGGTGCGCCTCTTCACGCCGGGCCTGGGCCGGAGCCTGGAGCCCTCGCGCGTGGAGGGCGTGACGCCGTGGTGGCGCGACGTGGGCGAGCCCCGCCTCGTGGCCCCGGCTGGCGCCGTGACGTGAAGGCCGCGTGACGCCAGGGCTCGACGCCCACCCGACGTGAAGGGCGTAGAGTCCCTGGCCATGCGCACCTCCCCCCGGCTCCCCGTCGCGCTGTCCCTGGCCGTCCTGCTGTCGCCGCTCGTGGCGTGCGACCCCGCGGCCGGGGAGCCCTCCCAGCCAGAGGATCCGAAGCCCGGCGTGACGAAGAGCGCGAAGCGGGGCCTGGGGTATGGCTATCACTCGGCGGAGGACCTGAAGGCGCTCTCCCCGGGGATGAGCTGGTGGTACAACTGGTCGCCCAAGCCGGAGAGCGGCGCGGCCAGCGTCTACGTCTCGGAGAAGGTCTCCTTCGTGCCCATGGCCTGGGGCGGCACGCCCACGGTGGCCCAGCTGGAGTCTGAGATTCCGGCGGGCGCGCAGGTCCTGCTGGGATTCAACGAGCCCAACTTCAAGTCACAGGCGAACAAGACGCCCCGCCAGGCCGCGGCGCTCTGGCCCGTGCTGGAGGAGGTGGCCCGCCGCAAGGGCCTCAAGCTGGTGTCCCCGGCGGTGAACTACTGCGGCGACTGCGTGACAGAGGACGGCGTCACCTTCACCGACCCCGTGGTGTACCTGGATGCCTTCTTCAAGGCCTGCGCGAACTGTCAGGTGGATGCCATTGCCATCCACTGGTACGCGTGCGACCTGAGCGCGCTCAAGTGGTACGTGGGGCAGTTCAAGAAGTACAACAAGCCACTCTGGCTGACGGAGTTCGCGTGCGGCGACCGGCCGCACAACGAAATCACCGTGGACGTGCAGAAGAAGTACATGGTGGATGCCATTGGCTATCTGGAGACGGAGCCCTCCATCGAGCGCTACGCGTGGTTCTCCGGGCGCAACAACGAAATCCCCTCCATCAACCTGCTGGGCGCCTCCGGTGAGCTGACCGAGTTGGGCCGCCTTTACGTCACGCTCGCAGCCGGGGCCGCTCAGCCGTCGCCCTGACGGGGTGAGGTTCCAACCTACACACAGGGTTGGACAGACGCGAAGACGTCTATTCGGCGCTCCTGGGATTCTGGGGCTAAAGTAGACGTCTCATGACGCTCGACGCGGGGGACACCTTCGGAAGGTATGAGCTGGTGTCCTGGCTGGGCCGGGGCGGCATGGCGGAGACGTGGCATGCCCAGCTGGTGGGCGCGGCGGGCGTCACCAAGTCCGTGCTCATCAAGAAGGTCCTCCCGGAGTACGCGGACGACGAGGCCTTCATCTCCATGTTCATCAGCGAGGCGCGCATCTCCGCCACGCTGTCCCACGGCAACGTCGCCCAGGTCTTCGACTTCGGGCAGGTGGAGGGCGAGTACTTCCTCGCCATGGAGTTCGTCGACGGCAAGCCGCTCGACAAGGTGCTCAAGCGCGCGATGCGCAGCGGGCTGCCCGCCCTGCCCATCCCCGTGGCGGTCTTCATCGCGATGGAGATGTGCCGGGGCCTGCACTACGCGCACTCGCGCACGGACAGCAGCGGCAAGCCGCTGGGCATCGTCCACCGGGACATCTCTCCGGACAACGTGCTCGTCAGCTACGAGGGCCAGGTCAAGATCGTCGACTTCGGCATCGCCAAGGCGCAGCTGCTGCGTGGCTTCAAGACGGCACCCGGCGTGGTGAAGGGCAAGTACCTCTTCTTCTCTCCCGAGCAGGCGCGCGGAGAGGACGTGGATGCGCGCACGGACGTCTGGGCCACGGGCGTGGTGCTGTATGAGTTGCTGTGCGGCCGGTTGCCCGTGGATGGTCCGCCGCATGTCGTGATGATGAAGATTGCGCACGGCGAGATTCCACCGTTGAGTCAGCTGAGGCCGGACCTGCCGGAGGCGCTCAACCGCATCGTCCTCCAGGCGCTGAGCCCGGACCCGGCGCAGCGCTTCGCCACCAGTCACGCGTTCGGGGATGCGCTGGCGGGGTTCCTGTATGCGAATCATCCCCGCTTCTCGTCGTTGAGCCTCGCGCACCTGCTGCGCGTGCTGTTCCGGGGAGACCTGCTGAACGAGGGCCGGGAGCTGGCGGTTCCCGACGACTTCCTGGAGGAGCTCAAGGCGTGGCGGAACCCCGTGACGCCAGACCAGGTCCCCACGGTCCCCCACCTCCGGGCCATCAAGACGCCCCGGCCGTCCCCCGCGCCGGTCGTCGTCACGCGCGAGTCCCAGGAAGAGGAGGCGCCGGCTTCGCCCACGGCCGAGATCGCGCCGGTCCGCCGCTCCCGCTCGCCATGGGTGGGGCTCGCGGTGGGGGGCGCGGCGCTGCTGGCGCTGGGCGGTGGCGTCTGGTGGACACAGGTCCGGCGCGTGCCTGAAGTCCAGCGGGGTGAAAGCTCCACCGTGCCGGCCGTGGTGGCGCAGGTGTCGGATCCAGCACCTGCACCCGTCAGCGCGGATGCAGGAGTGACTCCGGAGCCGCCGCCTCCTCCTCCGTCCCCGCCCCCGGCAGCCCTTGCGTGGAGTGAGACCCGGGTGCGCAGCTTGCTCGATGACGTGTATCGCCTGAGCAGGAACAGCAAGGAGCTGACGCGGGCCGCGAAGCTGGTCCAGACCTGCGTGGACGCAGTGCCTGACAACGCGGACTGCCGGCTGGCGGCGGGCCTCACCCACGAACGGCTCCGGTCCATCGACAAGAGCGTGAGCCACTACCAGGCCTTCCTGCAGTACGCCTCCCCCACCGATCTCCGGCGGAGCGCCGTGACGGATCGACTGGCGGCCTTGCTGCAGCGCAAGCCCCAGGCGCAGACGCCCGCCAACGAGGCGGAGCTGGAGTCCTCCCGAAGCGCCGTCCTGATGCACCTGACGCGAGGCCACCCGAAGGAAGCACTCGACGCAGCCAACCAATGCGTGGCGCGGCTTCCCCGGGAGCCGGACTGTTACCTGTTACAGGGTGACGTCCTGGCGAAGATGAATCAGGCCTCGGAGAGCACGCGAAGCTATGAGCGCTTCATGGCATACGCGCCCGCGAATCATCCGCGGCGTCCCGATGTCGTGCAGAAGCTCGTCGAGCTGCGGGCGACCGCCCCTTGAGCCCCCCATCAGGCAGGGGGCCTTCATTCGGGCTTTTCAGGGTTCCGTATAGGATGCGCGCCCCATATGGAACTGCAAGCCGGAGATACCTTCGGACGGTATGAGTTGGTGTCCTGGCTGGGCCGGGGCGGGATGGCGGAGACGTGGCGCGCCCAGCTGGTGGGCGCGGCGGGCGTCACCAAGTCCGTGCTGATCAAGAAGGTCCTTCCGGAGTACGCGGACGACGAGGCCTTCATCTCCATGTTCATCAGCGAGGCGCGCATCTCCGCCACGCTGTCCCATGGCAACGTCGCGCAGGTCTTCGACTTCGGACAGGTGGAGGACGAGTACTTCCTCGCCATGGAGTTCGTCGACGGCAAGCCGCTCGACAAGGTGCTCAAGCGCGCGAAGAAGGCGGGCCTGGGGGCGCTGCCCATCCCGGTGGCGGTCTTCATCGCGATGGAGATGTGCCGGGGCCTGCACTACGCGCACTCGCGCACGGACGGCAGCGGCCAGCCGCTGGGCATCGTCCACCGCGACATCTCTCCGGACAACGTGCTCGTCAGCTACGAGGGCCAGGTCAAGATCGTCGACTTCGGTATCGCCAAGGCGCAGCTGCTGCGTGGCTTCAAGACGGAGCCCGGCGTGGTGAAGGGCAAGTACCTCTTCTTCTCCCCGGAGCAGGCGCGCGGAGAGGAAGTGGATGCACGCACGGACGTCTGGGCCACCGCTGTCGTGCTGTACGAGTTGCTGTGCGCGAAGCTCCCGGTGGAGGGACCGCCCCAGACGGTGATGATGAAGATCGCCGATGGACAGATTCCCGCGCCCACGACGCTCCGGCCGGACCTGCCCGAGGAGCTGAATGCGCTGGTGATGCAGGCACTGGCTCCGGACCGCGAGCGGCGCTTCGAATCCAGCCATGCCTTCGGGGATGCGCTGGCGGAGTTCCTCCATGCCCACTACCCGCGCTTCTCCTCGCTGAGCCTCGCGAACCTGTTGCGAGTGCTGTTCCGCGCGGACCTGACGCACGAGGGCCGCGAGCTGTCCGTGCCCAAGACCTTCCATGACGAGGCGAGGAAGTGGGGCGAGCCCGCGCTGGCGAAGCTCCTGGGTGCTCCACCGCCTGAGCAGGTCCAGACCCGGCGGATGGTGCGCGCCGTCGCGAAGCCTCCGCCCACGGGGACGACTCAGCCGGATGCGCCCACGGTTTCCTCGGGGCCCTCGCGCAAGGTGCTCTACGGCGCGAGCGCGGCAGGAGGCCTGGCCGTGGCAGGAGCCTGTCTCTGGCTCCTCGCGGGCTCGCGTTCGCCGGAGCCCGTCGCGCAGCCCACGCCCGTGCCCCAGACGGTGGCGGTCGAAGCCCCCGCCCCAAAGGTCGAACCCGAGCCGCCCGCCCCGAGTCCGGTGCAGGAGCCGGAGACCGTGGCGGAGATTCCGGCGGAGGTTCCGGCCACGAGTCCCGCCGAGCCAGAAGCCACGCGGCCCGCGCATCCCACCCGGAAGCCGTCCAAGCCCGTCCGCGCGACCCAACGCGTCCAGGCCGAGGAGCCAACGCCAGTTCCAGTCGTCGAGCAGCCCAAGGTCGTCGTGGCCAGTTCCGTCCAGGAGCCGCCACCCGCCGTTCCGGAGAGCGAGCCCGCGCCCAAGAAGGGCGTCTTCGGACTGCTCGACTCCAAGCGGCAGGAGGTTCAGCAGAAGGTCTCCTCGCTCGTGAAGACGAAGCAGCAGGAGGTCCAGCAGAAGGTCTCCGGCCTGATCCAGAGCAAGGACTACGACGCGGCACTGGAAGCGGCCAACGACTGCGCGGCGAACAACCCCGACATGCCGGAGTGCTATCTCATGCTTGGGGCCGTCCACGGGAAGCTCAACCATCCCCGGGAGAGCACGCAGCACTACGAGACCTTCTTGAAGCTCGCACCCGCGGATCACCCGCGCCGGGCGAAGGTCGTCGAGCTGCTGGGAAAGGCCGGCAACGCGGGTTGAGAGGTGGGCCTTTCCACTCGCTGACACCCCGGGCAGCCAGGCAGGAGAAAGACAGCCCCGATTCTGCCATCCCTGGAATCTGGGTTTAGAATGTCTGCCCCATGGCACTCCAAGCGGGCGACGTCTTCGGGCGGTATGAGCTGGTCTCCTGGCTGGGCCGGGGCGGCATGGCGGAGACGTGGCGCGCCCAGCTGGTGGGCGACGCGGGCGTGACGAAGCCCGTGCTCATCAAGAAGGTGCTTCCCGAGTACGCCAACGACGAAGCCTTCATCTCCATGTTCATCAGCGAGGCGCGCATCTCCGCCACGCTGTCCCATGGCAACGTCGCCCAGGTCTTCGACTTCGGCCGGGTGGACGGTGAGTACTTCCTGGCCATGGAGTTCGTGGATGGCCAACCGCTCCACCGCGTCCTCAAGCGTGCCCTGAAGAGCGACCTGGGTGCCCTGCCTGTTCCTGTCGCGGTCTTCATCGCGATGGAGATGTGCCGGGGGCTTCACTACGCGCACACGCGCATGGACAGCAGCAGCCGGCCGCTGGGCATCGTCCACCGGGACATCTCTCCGGACAACGTGCTGCTGGGCTACGAGGGCCAGGTCAAGATCGTCGACTTCGGCATCGCCAAGGCGCAGCTCATCCGGGGCTTCAAGACAGCCCCCGGCGTGGTGAAGGGCAAGTACCTCTTCTTCTCTCCGGAGCAGGCGCGCGGGGAGGACGTGGACGCGCGCACCGACGTCTGGGCCACGGGCGTCGTGCTGTACGAACTGCTCTGCGGGAAGCTGCCGGTGGAGGGGCCACCGCACGTGGTGATGATGCGCGTGGGACGCGGGGAGATTCCCGCGCCGAGCGTGCTCCGGCCGGACCTGCCGCAGGAATTGAATGACATCGTGATGAAGGCGCTGACCCCGGACCGGGAGCAGCGCTTCGAATCCAGCCACGCCTTCGGGGATGCACTGGCGGGGTTCCTGTATTCGAACTTCCCGCGCTTCTCCGCCATGACCATCGCGCACCTGCTGCGGGTGCTGTTCCGGGGAGACCTGGCGCAGGAGGGCCGGGAGATGTCCGTGCCAGGCTCCTTCCTGGAGGAGTTGAAGTCCTGGCGCGTGCGGACCGTGCCAGAGGAGCCGGTGACGCCGCCGCCCTCGACCGAGCGCCAGACCCGGCGCATCCGGGCGGCCACTCCACCACCGGTCACGGAGACAACCCAGCCCCGGTCCATCGTCGCGGCCGCTGGAGCTTCACGCCCGCTGCTCTACGGGTTGAGCGCGGGAGGACTGCTGGCCGTGGGCGCGAGCGTGTGGCTGCTGATGGATGCGCACTCGCCAACGGCCACCGAGGGGGCTCCACCTCCCACGCCAATCCGCGCCCCAATCACCGTCGTAGAGGTCTCGCCATCATCCACTGCCGAGAGTCCACCGGCCACACGAGACGAACCGGCCAAGGCGCCTCCCCAGCCATCGGAAGACGCCCAGCCCCAAGCGCCAGACGCTCCCACTCCTGAGACCCAGGAGGCCCCACGCATTTCCGCGAAGGAGGTCGCCGACGTCAAAAGAATGAAGGTGGGTATCGATCGAGCCATCCGGCTCAAGCAGCATCCAGACGCGGTCTATCTGAGCAACCACTGCGTGGAGATGTATCCCACCAACACGGACTGCCATGCGCTCGTGCAGTTGGTCGGAGAAAAGCTCTTCAGCGACCCTCCACGGCCCAAGACCGACAGCCCCAACAAACTTGTGACCGAGGCAGACATCCAACGGGCCCTGACATCCGCGCCGAGCATCGCGAACTCGATCGGCGACATCATGGCGCACGTCCAAATGCTCAGCCGAGCAGGCCGTTCCGACAAGGGTCTTGAAATCGCTCAAAAATGCGCAACAAAGGCACCCAAGGTCCCTGAGTGTCAACTCATGCTAGGTGCGCTCTACATCAGAATTGGGGAGCTCCATTTGAGCACACAGGCCTACGAGCAATTCCTGGCGCTCGCCCCTCCAGACCATCCAAAGCGGGCACAGGTCGTTGAAAACCTATTCCAACTCTCTCGATAGATAATCGGACCCCAAAGAACTGCCTATCCATCCCAAACAAAAACTGCCTTTAGAAATCCCTACCTATGGCACTCCAAGCGGGCGACGTCTTCGGGCGGTACGAGCTGGTCTCCTGGCTGGGCCGGGGCGGCATGGCGGAGACGTGGCGCGCACAGCTGGTCGGTGACGCGGGCGTCACCAAGCCTGTTCTCATCAAGAAGGTCCTCCCGGAGTACGCGGACGATGAGGCCTTCATCTCCATGTTCATCAACGAGGCTCGCATCTCCGCCACGCTGTCGCACGGCAACATCGCCCAGGTCTTCGACTTCGGCCGGGTGGACGGTGAGTACTTCCTGGCCATGGAGTTCGTGGACGGCCAGCCGCTGCACCGCGTGCTCAAGCGGGCCACGAAACAGGGAATGAGTGCCCTGCCCATCCCGGTGGCGGTCTTCATCGCCATGGAGATGTGCCGGGGGCTTCACTACGCGCACACGCGCACGGACAACAGCGGCCGGCCGCTGGGCATCGTCCACCGGGACATCTCTCCGGACAACGTGCTGCTGGGCTACGAGGGTCAGGTCAAGATCGTCGACTTCGGCATCGCCAAGGCGCAGCTCATCCGGGGCTTCAAGACGGCGCCGGGCGTGGTGAAGGGCAAGTACCTCTTCTTCTCTCCGGAGCAGGCACGAGGAGAGGACGTGGACGCGCGCACGGACGTCTGGGCCACAGGGGTCGTGCTGTATGAATTGCTCTGCGGGAAGCTCCCGGTGGAAGGCCCGCCCCCCGCGGTGATGATGCGGATCGGACGCGGCGAGTTCGCGGCCCCCAAGGTCTTGCGGCCCGACCTGCCGGATGCCTTGAATGAAATCCTGCTGCGAGCGCTCGCACCGACCCGGGACATGCGCTTCGAGTCCAGTCATGAGTTCGGTGATGCGCTGGCGGGGTTCCTCTACTCGAACTTCCCGCGCTTCTCCGCGATGACCGTTGCCCACCTGCTGCGCTCCCTCTTCAAGGCGGAGTTGGCCCAGGAAGGCCGGGAGCTGGCGGTGCCGCACTCCTTCCTGGAGGAGATGAGCGCCTGGCGCTCTCCCCCGCCCGCCGAGTCTCCTCGCACGCGGCTCTCCCCGGCGCCAGGCGAGCCGCGCGCTTCACGCATTGAAACCCAGCCCTCCGGCTCGGACACACCCGCTCCCATCCAGGAGGCGCCACGTCAGCTTTTCTACCCGCTGGCCCTGGCGACACTGGTGGGGATTGGCGCGTCCTGGTGGCTCCTGTCGAACGCGAATGCCCCAGAGGTCCAGCCCCTTCCCCTCTCCGCCAGGAGCATTCCGCAACCTGTCAGGGAAATGCCCGCGACCACGCCCGCGGTCACCTCTCCGCCCCAAAGCCCTCCTCCCGCCACGACCAGTCCCACCGCGACCGCCGTGAGCGCAAGGCCGCTCACCGTCAGTGACTTCCTGTTGAAGCTCCGCGGCTTCATCGGGCAGCAGGACTTCAACAGCGCGCGGCTCGTCGCCAATGACTGCGTGGCCCAGTACCCGGATGCGCCGCAATGCTATCTCGTCCTGAGCGTGGTCGAGGCCAGGTTCCGGAATCTGGAAGCCAGCGCCGACCACTACGAAGCCTTCGTGCGGCTGACTCCTGAAGGCGATCCCCATCGCAGTCGCATCATCGATCTGCTGTATTCATCGGACTTCGATCCGAATCCATTCGACGTGGCGCTCCTGCTGGCGCAGCTGACCGAGGAGCCGTCGGGGACGGCTCCGCCAACCTCGGCGGCACCCGGGCGCAGTGACGGTGATTGGAGCAAGCTGTTCCACAAGCAGGCCGCCGAGACCTCCAGGCGAAAACGAAGGGCCGAAGCGCTGGGCCCAGCGCGGATGTGCGTCCTGCTCGACCCCCAGAACGCGGAATGCCATCTCATCGTGGGCGACAGCTACGACCGGCTCTACAAACGCAAGCAGAGCCGCGAACACTATTTGCGGTTCCTGACGCTTGCACCCGAGAACCATCCCGCCAGGGCGCGCGTCAGCAACATGACCGAATAACGGTTCTGCGATTAGGATGCCCGACCCATGGCACTCCAACCCGGCGACACCTTCGGACGGTATGAGCTGGTGTCCTGGCTGGGCCAGGGCGGGATGGCGGAGACGTGGCGCGCCCAGCTCGTAGGCGACGCGGGCGTCACCAAGCCGGTCCTCATCAAGAAGGTCCTGCCGGAATACGCCAACGACGAAGCCTTCATCTCCATGTTCATCAGTGAGGCGCGCATCTCCGCCACGCTCTCCCACGGCAACGTCGCCCAGGTCTTCGACTTCGGCCGGGTGGACGGTGGGTACTTCCTGGCCATGGAGTTCGTGGACGGCCAGCCGCTCCACCGCTTCCTCAAGCGCGCGATGAAGAGCGGCATGGGCACCCTGCCCGTTCCCATCGCCGTCTTCATCGCGATGGAGATGTGCCGGGGGCTGCACTACGCGCATTCACGCACGGACAGCAGTGGCCAGCCATTGGGCATCGTCCACCGGGACATCTCCCCGGACAACGTGCTCATCAGCTACGAGGGCCAGGTCAAGATCGTCGACTTCGGCATCGCCAAGGCCCAGCTCATCCGGGACCTCAAGACCGAACCCGGCGTGGTGAAGGGCAAGTACCTCTTCTTCTCTCCGGAACAGGCGCGCGGAGAGGAAGTGGATGCCCGCACGGACGTCTGGGCCACCGGCGTCGTGCTCCATGAATTGCTCTGCGGGAAGCTTCCCCTGGAAGGACCGCCCGCGGTCGTGATGATGCGCATTGCTCGCGGCGAGCTTCCATCGCTGAGCGAGTCACGGCCGGACCTGCCGGCGGCGCTCCAGCGCATCCTCCTCAAGGCCCTGCATCCGGACCTGTCCCAGCGCTTTGAATCCAGCCATGCCTTCGCGGAGGCCCTCGCTGGCTTCCTGTACGCGAACCACCCGCGTGTCTCCTCGCTGAGCCTCGCGCATCTGCTGCGGATGCTGTTTCGTGAAGACCTGCTGTCGCATGGCCGCGAGCTGTCCGTCCCGGACTCCTTCCAGGAGGAGCTGGCGTCCTGGCGCGAGCACGAACCGGCCCTCGCGAAGAAGCCCCCGCATCCCAGGCCGCTGCTCCATACCGGCAGGATCCCCCTCCCCGAATCCTCCAGCGTCGAAATCGTGGAGGACGAGCCCCCGGCCGCGCTCGCCCCCGCGACATCGCGCAAGTGGATGCTGGGATTGAGCACCACGGGCGTGGCGCTCGGGGCCAGCGTCCTGTGGTTCTTCTCCTCCGCCGTGCCGCCGGAGCCCCTTGGAGCCGCGAGCCCCATCGAGCGTCCCTCCAGCACGGTTCAAACCCTTCCCAATGATGCACGGCCTTCCGCGGTCCCCCAGACGATAGGCAGCGCGCCCCTCACGGTGGCACCGCTTCCGGAAGCGCCCCTGTCGCTGGCCAACTACCAGGACCGCGTCCAGGCGCGCGTGCAGCAGGGAGCGATCCAGGACGCCGTGGATCTGGCGCACCAGTGCGCGAAGCAGTTCTCCCAGGAAGCGGAATGCCAGCTCCTGCTGGGGATGCTGTACACGCGACTCAATGACAGCCGCACCAGCATAACGCACTACCAGCGCTTCCTGGAGTACGCCCCTGACACGCATCCCAGCCGCGCGAAGGTGGTGCGCATCCTGGACGATGCGAAAGCCCTCTCGTCGTCCTCCGGCCGCATCGTGAAGCCGGAGACCTTCGCCGACATGATGGAGACCGGCCGCACGGCCTTCCGCGACGAGAAGTACCCGGAGGCCGCCGCCACCTACCGGAACGCGCTGGCCATGAAGCCGGGCTCGATCGAGGTGAAGCTCGAGCTGGGCCTGACGCTCATCAAGCTCAAGCCGGGCACGTCCAAGGACCACAGGGAGGCCGTGAAGCTCCTGGAGGCCGTCACCTGGAAGGATCCCGGCATCCGGCGGGCCTGGCTGGGTCTGGAGACCGCCTACACCCTGGTCGGCAACAAGGCCAAGGCCAAGAAGGCCCACGACCGGTACCTGCTGATGTCCCCCAGGAACATGGCGAACCCAGCGAAGGCGAGAGAGCGGATCAAGAACATCGGCTTCTAGTCCGCACCGGGCTGGAACCCCAACCCCTCCGCCACCTCCGCGTCCGTCAGCTCGCGCCACGCCCCTTCCGCCACGTCCAGCACCACCTGCCCCACCGACTCACGGTGCAGCGTGAGCACCGGGTGCCCCACCGCCGAGAGCATCCGCTTCACCTGGTGGTGCCGCCCTTCCGTGAGAGTGAGCGCCACCACGTCGGGCGCACGGAGCATGGCTTCCGCCGGGCGCGTGGGACCGTCCTCCAGCGTCAATCCCTCTCGCAGCCTCGTCAGCGCCGTCTCCGGGGGCTGCCCCTCCACGCGCGCCACGTACCGCTTGGACAGGTGCGTCTCCGGCGCCGTCGCGTGCCGCACCAGCCGCTCGTCGTTGGTGAAGAGCAGGAGCCCCGTGGTGTCCCGGTCCAACCGGCCCACCGCGTACCACTCGAAGCCTTGAAGCTCCGGCGGCAGCACCGCGCGCAGCCTTTCGAAGACAGTGCCCACGCCTTCTGGGTCCGAGCCGTGCACCACTGGCCCCGAGGGCTTGTGGAACATCAGCGCCCGCACCTGGCGCGTCAGCGCGCGCTCCACGCCGTCCACGCGCACGCGCGTCCCCTGCCCCACTGGCGCGAACGGCTCCCGCTCCACCCGGCCGTCCACCTCCACGCGGCCGTCGCTTATCGCCTGCTCGGCCTCGGTCCGGGGCAGCACGCCGGCCCGGCCCAACGCCCGGGACAGCCAGTCCGCGCCCGGGCCCGCCGGGGTCTCCGGTCCCCTGCGCCTCGCGGCCTCCAGCCACCTGGGCGTCCGTTGCTTGCGCGACATGCGTCCTCCCGTGTGCCGCCCGCTGTATCAGATGCGTCACGCCCAGGGATTTCCCCGGACACCCTGGACATGAGTACGAGCAGGAGGGCTTCCAGGGGGGCTCCGCGCCGTTTGACTCCCCCAGGCGGCTCTGCGCATGTGCGCGCCCGCCGTGTCCACGCCTCCCTCCGAAACCGCTGAAGCCCCGCCCGAGCTCGTCGCCTCCCTCGCGCC
>NZ_RAWP01000164.1:0-14793 GCF_003668935.1 Corallococcus sp. AB032C
CGCTGCGCCTCCTGGCGGAACTGCTCCAACTCCTTTTCCAACTCCACGGACCACCTCCTGGCATGTAGCGGCAGGAGGTCTCACGAAAGGCTGGAGCCCGTCACGACGGGGCACGGCGAACTCTTACAGTTCCTCGACGATGCTGTCGCCCCACTCGGCGCTGGCGATCTTCCGGCTGATGTACTCGCCCAGTTCCCAGTAGTGGGCCACCAGCGCCGTGTTCACCGCCTGGTACGCGCGTCGTCGGGCCGCCTCAATGAGCACGATGATCTCGGCGAACCGCATATCTCCGCCGTCAACGATCGCCCGCTTTGCACGAGGCACGGCGAGCGCCGTCGCCTTGGTGGCGGCGGGCTTCGTACGAGTGAGGCGCTTCTTCGAGGAGGACTTCTTCGTCATGCGAAAGAGGGCTGACAGCAGCGTCCAGGGGCTTTGGCTTCACAGCCTGAGCGCGGCTACTTCTTGCACGGAGACAGCGTGCGCTTCGCGTGGATGAGGTCCTCTTCCGTGGGACTCCCGTAGCGCACGGCCTTCGGCGCGGCCTTCAGCTTCTGGTAGTCGTACGCGTAGAGCACACCCATCTCCCGGCTCAGGATGAAGCGCGGGCCGCTGAAGTCCCAGAGGCCTCCGAAGAGCTGGCCTCCCGGCTTGAGCGGCGTCAGCGCCGTGCTCTCCCGCCCCCGCACGAACAACATGGACAGGTCGTCCGTCGCCCAGTTGCACGGGTTGCTGCCGTTGCGGTGCAGATAGGACACCGTCAGGTCGAACGCGCCTTCGCCTTCTTCGCCCGTCACGCCGAAGTACTCCCACAGCCGCGCGCACTCCGGCGCCGCGCAGTCCTGCGGCGGGATGTGCTCCGCGTAGTCCGGGGGAATGCCGTCCATCTCCTTGCCCGTGTGGTTCCGGTTGGGCCGGCGCAGCACGCACCCCGTGGGCTCGTCCTTCTGCCGGAGCGCGACGGGCGTGCCCGCGAGCCGTCCGGGCGGCAGCACTTCACACTCCATCGCCAGCTCCGCCATCAGGTACGTCTGGCGGTCCTCGTCCGTCCCCATCCGCACCGCCCAGTACGCGATGGGCGTGCCCTTGCACGCCTTCGACTTCTCCTTGCCGAACACCCAGATGGGCGCCTTGGTCGTGTCCAGCGCGCCCAGCTTCTTCGCCTGGTCCATGGGCACCGGCTTCACCCCGGAGCGGCTTCGCGCCCCCGCCTGGAAGAACTTGTCCTTCGAGGGCGGGATGATGGCCTGGTGCACCAGCCAGCCCAGCCGGTCGATGCCCACCTGTCCCATGGGCGTCATCGGCAGGAACTCCGGCTTCACCGGGCAGCCCCGGTCTATCTCCGGCAGGTCCACCACCACCGCCGAGCCGTCATCCTCATCCACCTGCGCCCACGCGGCCCCCGGCCCAACCGTCAGCGCCAGCACCAACGCGAACCCCGCGCACTTCACTCCGTTCGTCATTCCGTCGGACCTCCACCCACGGTCATACCGCAAGCGGATGCCCTCCGGCGCGCCCTCCGAAGCTCAGCGCGGCTTCTTGGGCGGAGCCTTGCGCTTCACCGGCGGAGGCGGCGCCGGCGGCACCCCTGCATCCCCCGGCACGTCCGACACCGTCGCGTCGAGCGCCTCCTGCTTCGCGGCGTCGTCCGGCTTCGGCGGCGCCTCCACCTCCGTGCGGTCCTCCAGCGGCACCCGGCCCACCGCGCGGCTGAACAGCTCCCACAGCGCCTTGCGGTGCCCATCGCGGTCCGTCTTCCCGGACAGCACCAGCCCCGCGCCGCTGTAGCGCACCGTCAGCCCCGGCGGCATGCCCGCCTCGAAGTCCTCCAGCTGCGCCTGGAGCTGCGGCACCGCGAACGTCAGCTCCAACTCCTTCGCCAGGTACGCGTGCGTCTTGAGGAACGTGCGCAGCGCCAGCCGGCACGCGGTGTCGTTCACCGTCGCCGTCAGGCTCCGCTCCACGCCTTCCGTGGCCTTCAGGTCCGGGCACGCCTTCCTGGCCGCCGCGAGTTCCGTTCCGGTGTTCTGCAGCTCGATGGGCCCCACCATCACCCGCCACACCGCGAAGCGCCCTTCCGCGTACAGCAACACGCGCGCGATGCCGGCGGCGTGGGGCGTCAGCAGCAGCTCGCCGCTCTGGGGCAGCGCCTCCGCCGTGACGACGTTGGGCGCGTCGGACTCCGCCCAGTCCACCGCGGTGAGCTTCTGGAAGGTCTCCTTGCCGGGCTCCAGCGTCAGGGCCTGGTCCACCGGCCAGGCCAGGGCCGCCGAGGGCGCCGCCAGCGCGCCCAGCAGTCCGCCAATGACGTACATCCGACGTCCCCGCATGGTGCCTCCCGCCAGGGTGGTATGCCCCTCTAGCACGGGATAAGAACGGACCCCTATGCCTACCTGGACCCTCTGGGTCGCCTGCCTGGCCCTCTGCTTCATGAGGTCCCTGGTCGCCGCCGCGGAGTCCGCGCTCTATGGGACGTCCGACCTGCGCGCCCAGGAGCTCGCGGAGGAGAGCCAGAGCGTCGCCGCCCGCCGGGTGCTCCGTCACAAGACGGAGCGCGAGCCCGCCGCCACCGCCCTGCGCCTGGGCATGGTGCTGTCCGGCTTCCTCGCCGCCGCCATTGGCGCCTTCGTCCCGCCGCGCCTGTTGGACTTCAGCCGCTACGCCGAGGCCACCTGGGTGCCCATCGCCACGGTGTGCGCGGGCGCCCTCTTCGTGGGCGTGCTCGCCAGCCTCATGGAGGTGACGCTGCGCGGTCTGGCCAACGGCAACCCGGAGCGCTGGGCCCTGCGCCTGTCGGGCCTGGTGTCCCTGCTGGTGACGGTGCTCTACCCGCCCATGCGCATCATGCTGGGCCTGCTCAACCTGGGCGCCCGCACCATGGGCCGCACCCTGCGCTTCGAGCCGCCGCCCCCGCCCCTGGAGGAGCTGGAGAAGCTGCTCGCCGCCCAGGCCGCGCGCAACGAGGTGGACAAGAGCGCCCCGCAGCTCATCCGCTCCATCTTCGAGCTGTCCGACAAGCGCTGCCGCGACGTGATGGTCAACCGCACGGACGTCATCTCCGTGGACGTCACCACCCCGCCGGATGAAGTGCTGCGCATCCTGGCGGAGGAGAACCACTCGCGCATCCCGGTCTACAAGGACGACGTGGACCACATCGTCGGCGTGCTGCACGCGCGCGACCTCATCCCGCTGCTCCAGCATCCGGAGCTCATCGTCCTGCAGGACGTCATCCGCCCCGCCCACTTCGTGCCGTGGATGAAGCCCGTGGGCGACCTGCTGCGCGACATGCAGAAGCGGAAGATCCACATGGCCATGGTCGTCGACGAGTACGGCGGCTTCATGGGCGTCGTCACCCTGGAGGACATCCTCCGCGAAATCGTGGGCGACATCGGCGACGAGTTCGAGGTGGAGGAGAAGCTCGTCGAGAAGATGGCCGACGGTAGCTCGCTGGTGGACGCCGCCATGGAGGTGGATCAGTTCACCAAGCTCTTCGGCTTCCCGCTGCCAGAGGGCGACTTCGACACGCTGGGCGGCTACCTGTCCTCGCTCGCCGGCCACCTGCCCGACGTGGGCGAGCGCTTCACCTACAACGGCTGGCAGTTCGTCGTGGCCACCAAGGAGGGCGCCCGCATCGACCGCGTGCGGATGTCCCGCCTCAAGAGCGTCGTGCCCGGCCTCTCGGACGGCCAGGGAGGCTCGCCGCGACAGTCCCCGGACTCCGGCACGGCTTCAGACGCCAAGGGCTGAGGGACGTCTCCAGGGCTCACTGCGCCGGGCTGGACTCCCCGCCCGGCACCCACGCGAGGTCCAGCGAGCGCGTGTCCCGGAAGGGCGCGCGCCGCTCGGAGCCGCCGAAGCGCAGCACCACGCCGCCCTCCACCCGCACCACGTGCGAGCCCGGCTCTGGACGGCCGCCGCCGCGCGCCACGGCCAGCGGGAAGTAGACCTCCAGGGGGACTTCGCCCTTGCCGTCCAGGGGCACGCCCATCACCTGCTCACCCGTGGCCACGCGCCGTCCGTCCACGCGCAGGTCGAAGTCCACGCGGGTGAGCGTGGCCGCGTCCGAGGACGGGTTCCCCACCCGGAGCTTCAGCGTGAGCGCCCCGCTGCCGTCGCGCGTGAAGGCCACGTCCATCGCCTCCACCCGCACCGCCTCGTCGTAGGCGCGCGGGCGGAAGGGCACCACGCCCAGGCAGCCGGACAGGCAGCAGATGCCGGCCAGGCCCAGCCCGAGCACCGCCCGGCGCGAGCGCATCAGCCGCCCAACAGAGGCTGCAGCGCCTCCACCGTCAGGGGCCAGCCCGCGCGGCGCGCCAGGACCTCCAGCGCCTTGATGAACTCCCCCGCGGTCTGGAAGCGTCGGGCCCGGTCCGCGAACAGCGCCTTGCGCGCCACCCGCGCCGCGTAGTCCGGCAGGTCCGGAGACAGCGTGGAGAGCAGCGGCACGCGCGCGTCGCGCACCTGGTGCATCAGCTGCGCCTCGTTGTCGCCGGTGAAGAGGCGGCGGCCGGCCCACAGCTCCCAGAGGATGACGCCCACCGCGTACAGGTCCGTGCGGGCGTCCACCGCCTGCCCCAGCACCTGCTCCGGGCTCATGTACGGCAGCGTGCCGCGCAGCGCGCCGGAGTCGCCGCGGATCATCCCCTCGACCTCCGCCACGCCGAAGTCGGTGAGCTTCACGTCGCCCTGGACGCCCAGCAGCACGTTGGCGGGGTTCACGTCGCGGTGGACGATGGTGGCGCCGTTCTCCCCCACCTTGGCGCGGTGGATGTAATCCAGCGCCTTGAGGATGCACCACGCGATGTAGCAGGCGGACTCCGGCGGCATCGCGGCGCCCGCCTTGATCAGCAGCTCCTGCATGTAGCCCAGCGTCCGGCCACTCACGAGCTCCTGCACCATGAGGTAGTCCGGCCCGGCGCGGAACAGCCGGAACGTCCGCACGATGTGCGCGTTGCGCAGGCGCACCGTCAGCTTCGCCTCGTCGACGAAGGCCTTCACATACGCGGGGTCGTTGCGGAAGGACGGGTGCAGCCGCTTGATGACCACTTCGTCGGGCTCGCCCGGGGAGCGCTGGGTCGTCTCACGGGGACGCGCCTGATACACCTCGGCCATGCCTCCGACCGCAAGCCGGCCGACCACTTCATAGCCACCCAGGTCAGGAGCTTCCGCCACGGGGCCAAGTTTAACGCGGATCCGGTAGCGGCCCCACTATTCCGCCACCAGTGACGTGAAGAGGGCCTCGTACTTCCGGGCGGACGCGGTCCAGGAGAAGTCCTTCCCCATGCCCCGCACCTGGAAGTCCCCCAGCCGTGAGGGGTCCGCGTACAGGGAGAGCGCCCGGCGGATGGCGGCCAGGAGCGCCGAGCGGTGGAAGGACTCGAAGAGGATGCCGTTGCCGTCCAGCCCCCCCTCCACCGTGTCCACCAGTCCACCCGTGGCCCGGACGATGGGCACCGTGCCGTAGCGCAGTGAATACATCTGGTTCAGGCCGCACGGCTCGTAGCGGCTGGGCATGAGGAAGAAGTCCGACCCGGCTTCCACCAGATGTGACAACGCCGGGTCGAACCCGATGTGCACGCCCACCTGCTTCGGGTGGCGGGACTGCAGCGCCCTCAGGCCCGCCTCCAGGGTCGGGTCGCCGTTGCCCACCGCCACGAACTTCAGATCCCCCTGGAGCGCCGCGGGCAGCGTCTCCAGCAGCAGGTCCACGCCCTTCTGCCACGCCAGCCGGCTGACGATGCCGAACACCGGCGCGTTGCCTTCCGTGGGCAGGCCGAAGCGCTCCAGCAGGGCGCGCTTGCACACCGCCTTGCCCGTCATGTCCTCCGGGCCGTAGCGCGCGGGCAGGAAGAAGTCCGTCTGGGGGTTCCACTCGTGCGCGTCGATGCCGTTGATGATGCCGGTGAGCGCGTGCGAGCGGCGGCGCAGCAGGCCATCCAGCCCGTAGCCCTGCTCCGGCGTCTGGATTTCGCGCGCGTAGGTGGGCGACACGGTGGTGAGCGCTTCGGAGTAGACGAGCCCCGCCTTGAGGAAGTTGACGTGGTCGTAGAACTCCACGCCCTCCGGCGTGAAGAGGTCCCACGGCAGCCCCAGGTCCTCCATGGTCCGCTTGGGGAACTGCCCCTGGTAGGCCAGGTTGTGGATGGTGAAGACGCACTTCGCCTTCGCGAGCGGCGTGCCCTGGAAGCCGCGGCGCAGGGCTACCGGGACCAGGCCCGTCTGCCAGTCGTGCAGGTGGATGATGTCCGGGAAGAAGCGCAGGCGCTGCGCGGCCTGGAGCGCGCCCACGCACAGGTAGGCGAAGCGGCGGGGGTTGTCCGCGAACTCACTGCCCGCGTCGCCGTAGAGGCCCTTGCGGCCGCCGTAGAAGGCCTCGTTCTCCAGGAAGAGGACCTCCAGGCGTTCGGAGAGGCGCGCGGACAGGATGGGGCCGCCCGTTTCACCGAAGGGGAAGCGCAGCACCAGGGACTGGCCGGTGGGCAGCAAGTGTCCGGTGTTGCGCACGTCCTGGTAGCGGGGCGTGACGATCTTCACGTCGTGCCCCAGCCCGGCGAGCGCCGTGGGCAGGGCCCCGGCCACGTCGCCCAGTCCCCCCGTCTTCGAGAAGGGGGTGACCTCCGAGGCGATGAAGAGGATCTTCATGAGTCCCGCCATTGCGTGCGAGTCCCGACAGGGAGTCAACCGCGAACGTGCGCGCCGGGGCCGTGTTTCCTATGGTGCGCCGCGTGACGAATATCCCTCCCGACCCCATCCAGCGCTTCGCCGACCTCTTCGCCCAGGCGAAGGCCGCCATCCCCGTGGACCCGAACGCCATGGTGGTCGCGTCCGTGGACGACCAGGGCCGCCCCAGCTCACGCGTGGTGCTGCTCAAGGACTTCGATGCGCGGGGCTTCGTCTTCTTCACCAACTTCCACAGCCGCAAGGGCCGTCAGCTCACCGCGCATCCGTACGCGGCGCTGTGCTTCTTCTGGCAGCCCCTGGAGCAGCAGGTGCGCATCGAGGGCCGGGTGGAGCAGGTGACGGACGCGGAGGCGGACGCGTACTTCCAGAGCCGCGCGCGCGGCAGCCAGATTGGCGCGTGGGCCAGCCTCCAGAGTGAAGAGCTGCCCTCGCGCGAGCTGTTGGAGCAGCGCGTGGCGGAGGTGGAGGCGCGCTTCCAGGGCCGCGCGGTGGAGCGCCCGTCGCACTGGAGCGGCTTCCGCGTGGTGCCGGACCGCATCGAGTTCTGGCACGCCCGCCCCAGCCGGTTGCACGAGCGCAACGTGTACCTGCGCGACGGCGCGGGTTGGAAGACGCAGCTGCTGTTCCCCTGAAGCAACTACCAGGGCACTTCCGCGCCCTCGTAGTCGAAGAACCGGCCGGAGTGCTCCAGCGAGACGCTGTCGATGACCCGCAGCATCCCGCGCACGGACTCCTCCGCCGGCAGCGGCGCGTCCTGCCCGCCCATGTCCGTCTGCACCCAACCCGGATGCAGCAGCACGCACGCCAGGCCTTCGCGGCGCAGGTCGTTGGACATGGAGCGCACGCCCATGTTCAGCGCTGCCTTGGACATGCGGTAGGCGTACGCGCCGCCCTCCGTGTTGCTGGAGAGCGACCCCATGCGGGACGTGACGTGCGCCACCTTGCGCCCCGCGCCGTGCCGCAGCGCCGGCAGCAGCGCGGAGGTGATGCGCAGCGGCCCGAGCGCGTTCACCTCGATGGTGCGCGCCAGGTCCTCGTAGTCCAACTCATTCAGCCCCACCCACTGGCCGGACACGCCCGCGTTGTTGATGAGCACGTCCACCGGCTCGCGGCAGATGCGCTCCGCGAAGGCCTGGACGCTTTCCGCGCGGGTGACATCCAGTGGATGGATCCTCAGGCGGCTGCCGGCCTCCAGCAGCAGCGGCTCCAGCCGGCGCGCCAGTTCCGGAGCACGCACCCCCGCATCCACCGTTTCTCCCCGCCGCAGCAATTGCTGCACGAACTCGAAACCGATGCCACGGCTCGCTCCCGTGATGACATAGCGCATGCCTTTATTAACGCGCCGGGAGGCTCTCCTTGGCAAAGCTCTTGCCTTCGCACTAAGGCGCCCGGGGTTGCTCACCTCACGACAAGCTCGGGAGTAGGTCGACATGACGGTCGCGGTCATTGGGGGAGGCATCACCGGACTGGCGCTGGCCTACCAATTGCGGGCTCGCGGTACTGCTGCCGTGGTGCTGGAGTCGACGTCACGCGTGGGTGGAAACGTGCAGACCCACGCCCGCGAGGGCTACGTGTTGGAGGCCGGACCCAACAGTTTCCTGGACCGGGAGCCCACGACGCGTGAACTGGCGGACGTGCTCGGAGTGTCATCCCGGATTCGTTCGGCGGATGCAGCGGCAAAAAACCGTTACATCTACACACGCGGCGCCCTGCGGGCCCTGCCCACATCGCCTCCGGCGTTCCTGAAATCCGACATCCTCCCCCTTGCTTCCCGCCTGCGGGTGGTGGGGGAGCTGTTCAGCGGACGCAACCCCACGGGTGCGGACGAGTCCCTGGCCCGGCTGGGGCGGCGCCACCTGGGGCGAGAGGCGACGGCGGTGCTGCTGGACGCGATGCAGACGGGCACCTACGCGGGCGACCCGGAGCAGCTCAGCGCGGAGGCCACGTTCCCGCAACTCGTGAAGTTCGAGCGGGAGCACCGCAGCCTCATCCTGGGCGCCATCCGTGCGCAGCGCGCGGCGCGACAGGCGAAGGGCGCGGGCGCGGTGGAGACAGGCCCCGGGCTCACCGGACAGATGAGCACGTTCGACGGCGGCCTGGGCGTGCTGGTGGACGCGCTGGCGAAGGCGCTGGGCGACAGCGTGCGCACCGACGCGAAGGTGGAGGGACTGGAGCGCGCCGCGGACGGATGGAAGGTGCGGTACCAGGAGCGGGGCCAGCCAGCGGAGCTGAGCGCGTCGCACGTGGTGCTGGCGGTGCCCGCGCATGTGGCGGCTTCGCTCGTGCGCCCTTTGGACGCGGAGCTGGCGGAGAAGGCGGACGCCATCCCGTACGCGCCCATCGCCGTGGTGCACCTGGGCTTCGCGCCGGGGACGGTGCCGAAGCCGGACGGGTTCGGGTTCCTGGTGCCGGCGGTGGAGGGCACCGCGATGCTGGGCACCATCCATGTCTCCACCACGTTCCCCTTCCGCGTGGAGGGCGGGCGCGTGCTGCTGACGTGTTTGATGGGCGGCGCTCGCCGTCCGGAGGTCGTCTCCCGGGATGAGGACGCGCTGGTGGCGCTGGCTCGCGAGGAGCTGAAGACGATGGCGGGGCTCACCGCGACGCCGGAGCTGACGGCGGTGTTCCGCTGGCCGCGCGGGATTCCCCAGTACACCGTGGGCCACCTGGAGCGCCTGGCGGCGATGGAGGAGCGGTTGAAGCGCTGGCCCGGCCTGCACCTCACCGGCAACGCGTACCGGGGCGTGGGCGTCAACGACTGCCTCAAGGAGGCGGCGCGGCTGGCGGACGCGCTGGGCGGGCTGGCGGCGGGGGCCACCCGGAGCGCCTGAGCGACCGCTCACCCCGGGACAGCGACGGCCGGGGGCAACCCTCCCTGGAGGGGCCCTGGGTCGATGCCAGAGTTCGTGGGCATGTTTCATGGACACTGGAGAAGCCCCCCATGTTCTCACTGCGCTCGCCGCTCTTGTTCGTGCTCGCCGTCCTCTTCTTCCCCGCTGTCCTCGCCGGGACGTTCGTCCTGGACCTCGTCCCCGCGCCCGTCCCCCAGCGCTAGGACGCGGGACGGTGTAGCCTTCCGCCTCCGCATGCAGGAGACGTCGCCGGAAGGCTCCATCGTTCGCGCCACGCTGCGCGCGCTCGTCGCGCCGTGGCGGTTGGCCCCCATCGTCCTGGTCTCCATTCCGCTGCTCGCGGCCCAGGTGCGATGGAGCGTGGATCCTCGCGCGTTCTGGATTGGCCTCCTGCTGTGCCTGATGTGCGTCGCGGTGGCGCCCGTGTCGTACCGGGTGCTGTTCCCGGAAGGGCTGGACCTGAGCCACGGCGGCATCCGCTTGCTGCTCTACGCGGCGGTGGGCAGCGGCGTGGTGCTGTCGGTGGGTTACGCCCTGCCGCGCGTCACGCTGATGCAGGACATGTTCCTGTCGGAGCCGTACAACCTGGCCATCTGCGGCGGCCTGTTCCTCGTCGCGGGCTGGGGGTTGGGGCGGGACATCGGCTTCGAGGAGACGCTGGCCCGTGAGCGGGCCCGCGCCACCCGCTTCGCCTGGGAAGCGGAGCAGGCGCAGCTGCTGGCGCTGCGCAGCCACCTGGATCCGCACTTCCTCTTCAACACGCTGAACGCCATCGCGGAGTGGTGCCGCGAGGACGGCGCCGTCGCGGAGGCCGCGGTGCTGCGGCTGTCCACGATGCTCCGCTCGGTGCTCGCCGGCGTGCGCAGCGTCACCTGGCCGCTGTCGCAGGAGCTGGAGCTGATGCGCACGCTCTTCGATCTGCACCTCTTGCGAGACCCGGACCTGTTCCAGCTGCGCATGGACGTGGCGGACGGGCTTTCGGACGTGCCCGTGCCGCCGCTGTTGCTCCTGCCCCTGGCGGAGAACGCGGTGAAGCACGGCCCGGCGGCCGGCCACCGGGGCCCGCTGAGCGTGGAGGTCTCCACGCGCGAGGGGGCGGTGGTGGTGACCCTCTACAACCCGGGCGCGTCCAAGGGCCCGCGCGAGGGCAGCGTGGGCCTGCCCACCGTGGAGCGGCGGCTGGCGCTGGCCTACGGAGGCCACGCGCTCCTGTCCCTGGAGAGCGCCGACGGGCGCACCCGTGTCACCGTCACCCTGCCCCGCCAGGGCCCCCAACCCGGAGTCCTCACGTGAGAGAGCCCCTGCGCGTCCTCATCGCCGACGATGAACTGCTGGCCCGGAAGCGCCTGTCGCGCCTGCTGGCCGCGCTGCCGGACGTGAGCGTCCGCGGCGAGGCGGTGGATGGGGACTCGGTGCTCGCGGCGGTGCGCGCGGGCGGCGTGGACGTGGTGCTGCTGGACATCCACATGCCGGGCCTGAGCGGACTGGACGCGATGGCGCTGCTGCCGGAAGGCGGGCCCCACGTCATCTTCTGCACCGCCCACGCGGAGCACGCGGTGAACGCCTTCGAGCATGGCGCGGTGGACTACGTCCTCAAGCCCGTGGAGGCTGCGCGGCTGCAGAAGGCGCTGGAGCGCGCGCGGGCGCGACTGCCGGCGCGGGTGAAGGTGCCCACCGCGACGGCGCCGACGGCGGCGGCGGAGAAGCCGGCACTGACGCGGCTGCCCATCCCGACGCGGCAGGGGCTGGTGCTGGTGTCGCCGGACGCCATCTCCCACGCGTCACTGGAGGACGAGCTGGTGACGGTGTTCACCGCGCAGGGCGACTACCTCACCGACTTCACGCTCAACGAGCTGGCGGACAAGCTGCCCCCGGAGCACTTCCACCGGGTGCACCGCCGCGCGCTGCTCAACCTGTCCCACGTGACGCGGCTGGAGCCGCTGGAGACGGGCGGCTATCTGGCGCGTACGGCGCGAGGTCACTCGGTGGAGGTGAGCCGCCAGTCCGCGCGAGAGCTGCGACGCATGCTGGGCCTGCGCAAGGGCGCGGAGGACGAGGGCTGAAGCCACGCCCTCCGCGGCGGGGGGGCCTTCAGTTCCAGACGAACAGCCGGTGCACCTGCGCCGCGTCGTCGCCCAGCGTGTCCGTCAGGGCCTGCTTCGCGGGGCCGGGCAACTCCACGCCGCCGCGCGCGCAGCGGGCCGCATCCTCCACGGCGAAGGCGGGCGCATCGCAGAACGCGTCCTGCCAGCGCGACATGAGCGACGCGAAGAAGGTCTGCTCGTAGCCGCGCAGCTGGCCGTCCAGCCAGCCTTCCTTGTTGGGCCGCTGGAACACCTGCGGGCGCACGCCGCCGGGCTCGAAGGTGATGTTGTGCTCGTAGCCGGAGGCCTCGATGGAGTTCTCCGCCTTCACCGCCAGCGGCGCGTGCTGCTCCTGGAGGATGCCCTGGGCCACCACGGCGAAGCTGTACTCCACGCCCCGCCGCTGCGCGTGGTAGTCGAACGAGCGCGACACGTCGCGGTACTTCGTCACCTCGACCGTCGTCTTGTACTCCACCGTCTTCGTCTGGCGGACCAGGCGCTTCTTCATCACGCCCTTCTCCTCGTAGGACTCCTCCACCGAATACGGCACCTCCGCCGTCGCGGTGCGGTCCTCGTGGTCCGTGTACGGCACGCGCTCCGTCCACGGCGCCGTCAGCTGCACGGGCTCGACGGTGCGCCGCTCGCGCAGGCTCCCGGCGATGGTCATCGGCGCGTGACGCGGGGACGCCTCCGAGTACCAGGGCGAGGCCTCGAACGCGCCCGACAGCCGCGTCATCAGGTACTGCACGACGTCATCGCTGATGCCATCCACGGACGCCTGCCACGTGGGCACGCCCAGCGCCTCCGGGAACATCCCCGCGCGGGGCGCGGACTGCTGGTAGTGCCCGCAGTAGCGCGACACCAGCTCCGTCCAGTGCTGCGCGCCGCCGGACAGCGACTGCTTCAGCTTCCCGCACGTCGCCGCGCCGCCCTGCGCCACCGCCTCCTCCACGTCGCGGCGGATGGGCGCCATCTCCGGTGGGGCCAGGAGCGTGCGCTTGCGGTCCAGGTGCGACTCCGCCGTCAGCGCGTTGCCCAGCTTCGCCGGGTCGATGATGAGCTGGCGCAGGTGCCGGTGTGTGCCCGCCATCTCCTCCAGGAGCGAGCTCTCCATGCCGCCATCCAGCTTGGAGTTCCACTTCACCTTGTAGGTGAAGAACTGCTCCAGATTCACTTCCGCGTCCTCGTCCCGCCCCTCCACCCGCGCCTGACGCGCCTGGGTGAGCAGCTGCGAGAGGCCACGCCAGCGCAGGTCATCCAACGACGCGCGATACTCGGGGTTGTTGGGCTCGTCATTGACGAGCTTCACATAGACCTCGGCCGCCTCGACGAAGCGGCCCTTCTCCGCCAGGTCGTTGGCGTGGCCCCGGGTGGTCGAGCACGCGGTCAGTGCCCCCGCGCACAGCAGCGCGGGGACGAGGAAGGACTTCCGGCGGGCGCCGGAGCGGAACGAAGCAAGGAGCGAGGCAATCACGGGAACGGCACCCTTCAGCGCGAGGCACGAGGCCCCGCCGGCTGACCTTCAGGATGGCCGGATTATTCACCGCGACGGCCCCGTCCCGACAAGGCCCCCAGGCTCCCAGGCTCTGAGCCGTCAGCGATCCACCGGCCAGGTGTGCACCGGCAGCCCCTCCTCGGACAGCTCCAGGTAGCGCTCCAGCAGGGCCGCCAGCGCGTCCTGCCGAGGCATGTGGGCCTCCAGCCGCTCCAACACCGCCCGCTGCCAGCGCGACCCGGTCCGCTGAAGCGCCACGCGCCGGGCGATGATGTCCAGGAGCCCGTCCGCCTCCGAGGCCTCCACCCCGGCCTCCAGCAGCCCGCGCCTCGCCACGGGCAAGAGCTGCTTCACCAGCTCCACCGCGGGCATCACCCGAGGGCTGGGCGCGGTCTCCGCCGGCCACAGCAGCTTCGCGCCCAGGCCGTAATGCGCCGCCTGCTTGAAGTTGCGCCGTGCCTGCCAGAAGGGCAGCGCCGGGAGCAGCGCGTCCACCCGCTCCGCGAGCCCCAGCGTCAGCCCCAGCAGGAACGCACCGTTGGCCACCATGTCCACCGGCGTGGGGCCGGACGGCAGCGCGCGGAACTCGATGCGCACGTGGCCTTCCCCGTGCGGATCATAGATGGCCCGGTTCCACGACCAGACCGTCCCCTGGTGCAGCCGCAGCTCCTCCAGCTTCGGCAAGCCCCCGGCGGCCACCACCTCCAGCGGGGACTCCTGCCCCATCACCGGCAGGAGCGCCGGATGGAGCGCCACGGCCTCCGCGAACAGCTCGTGCAGGCCCTCGCGCACCCAGCCGTGTCCGAACGTCACGCGCGGGTGCAGGTGCGCGGCCTCGTCGCTGTCGCTCCGGTCGTCGGTGGCCTGTTGGAAGAGCGCCACGCGCGTCTCCTCCCACAGCCGCTTGCCCAGGAACAGCGGCGAGTTTCCGCACGCGGCCAGCACCGGCCCGGTGGCCAGCTGCGCGGCGTTGTACACGCGCGCGAAGTCCTCCGGGTCCACGCGCAGGTGGAACTGGAGCGACGTGTTCGCCCCCTCCAGCGTCACGTCCTCCCAGGCGAGGTTGAGCGTGTCGTCGCCCGCGATGGCCACCTGGAAGGGCCCATCGCGCCGCTTGCGGATGGCCGAGGCCAGCGCCCGGTAGCGCGCCTGCGGCGTGAGCGCGTTCTTCCCCAGGTCCGCCTGCCGCAGCGTGGGCAGGATTCCCACCGTCGCCACGCGCGCGCCCTCCGTCGCCGCCGCGCGCCGCAACTCCGCCAACACCTCGTCCAGCTGGGCCTGGAGCCCGGTGAACGGCCGCCCCGCGAGCAACGAGGGGCGCAGGTTCATCTCCATGTTGAAGCGGTTGAGCTCCAGCGTCAGCCGGTCGTCCTTCGACTTCGCCAGCACCTGCTGGTTCACCGGCAGCGGCGAACCCGCGCCGTCCACCAGCGCCACCTCCAGCTCCGCGCCCATCGTCGCGGGCCCCACGCCGAAGCCGGGACGCCGGAGCACCTGTCGCAGCGCCTCCAGGCTCTCCGCGAGCCGCGCCACGAACCGCGTGTGCTCCTCCGGCGTGAACTCCTCCTGCTGGATGGCCAGTCCCATAGGCCCTCCACGATTGGCACGACGCGGCGCACTGGCACGCGCGGTGTCAGCCGCTGGACGCCGCAACGCACCAGGGAACCCCACCCGCCCCCACGTG
>NZ_RAWP01000165.1:0-14677 GCF_003668935.1 Corallococcus sp. AB032C
GCGAAGGGCGGCGTGGGGACGTTGGCCGTGGGGCCCACGCCGGACTCCTTCTCCTTCGCGGTCAGCGGGCGCAGCGTGAAGATGGAGCCGTCCTGCTCCAGGTGGAGCGAGTAGGCGCGGGCCACGGTGCGCAGGGCCTGCTCGGCGCTGATGCCGCGCAGCCGCACTTCGGCGGGGGTGTCCAGGTCGCCGGTGACGACCAGGTTCAGGCCGCCCTTCTCCGCGATGGTCTTGAGCGCGTCCCGCAGCGAACCGCGGAAGCTCACGTCGATGGTGCGGGCCGGCGCGGTGGCGGCAGCGGCGGGGGCCGGGGCGCCTTCCGCGAGCGCCACGGGGGCGCCGAGGAGGAGGGTCGGAAGCAACAGGCGGGGGAGGATCTTCATGGTCACGCTCAGGCTTCGGAGAGGGACGGAGGAGGGGAGCCGGCCAGGCGCTTCAGGCCGAACAGCGACGTGAACACGACGAAGGCGACGATGCAGGCCACCGCCAGCCCCGCGGTGCTCCACAGGGCATGCGCTCCGCTGAACAGGCCTTCCGCGAACGCGCGGCTGTCACGCACGCTGGACGCGAACGCGGTGCCCATGCGGCCGAGCGCCCTGTCGTTGGTGAACAGGAAGCCCAGGCCCACGCCCAGGGACGTGAGCAGGATGGCCAGGCCCGTCCACACCTCGCGGCGCTGGGGCACGGGGCTCTCCGCGACGCGGGCCATCACGTTCACGACCAGTGACGGGGGCGGTAGCGGATCCGCCAGCCGGAACAGATCGTTCTCCAGCAGCCGGTGGTCCTCCATCAGGGCCGCGCACGCCTCGCACTCCGCGGCGTGATCCAGGGCGGGACCCTCACCGGCCTCCAGCTCCGCGAAGAGGACCTCCAGATCAGGGCAGGGGGTGGGGATCATCGCGTCTCCTCCTCGGCGGGCGCCATCTTCTTGCGCAGCTTCTCACGGGCGCGGAACAGGCGGGCCATGATGGTCCCGGGCGCGCAGCCCATGATCTGCGCGATCTCCTTCGTGGTGCGCTTCTGGACGTAATAGAGGGCCAGCACTTCACGGTCGTCCACGGAGAGCGTCTCCATGGCGGCCTCCAGTGACTGCCGCTCCTCGCGCGCGATGGCCCCGTCCTCCTGGGACACCTCGTTGCTGGGGAGCACCTCCTTCATGGGCTCCAGCTCCTCCGTGCGCACCTTGGTGCGGCGGCGGAGCAGGTCCAGGCAGAGGTTGCGGGTGATGGCGAGCACCCAGAGATCGAACGGGCGCGAGTCGTCGTACCGGTGGAGGTTCTGGTACGCGCGCAAGAGGGCCTCCTGCGCGACCTCGGCGGCCTCCGCGTCGCTCTGCAAGAGGCGCAGCGCCAGGCCGTACACCGGGCGCTGCACACTGCGAACGAGCGCTTCGAAAGCGGACGGGTCCCCCTTGCGGGCGGCCTGCACGTCCGCCTTCCAGGGGAGCGGGGCGGCGTCCTCAGCCATCAGCATTCCGATGGCCATGGGGAGCGAGTCGAGGGCAAGAGCGTTCACACCCTGGACTACGGGCGCGGCCAAAGGCCATTGCGCCGCCCTCGATCATCACTTCCGCTTCTGTTTTTTCGCGGACTTGGCGGCGGCCAGGCGCTGCTTTTCGGCCTTTTCCGCCCGCCCGTCGGCCTTCACCTGCTTGCGCTGCTTCTGCTTCGCCCGGAAGCCCAACGGAATCTCCGGCTCGGCAGCAGGCGAGGGGGCGGCCTTGACCTCATCCAGGTCCGGCAGCTCCTCGCGGGGCTTGCGAGCAGGACGGCCGATGCGGCTGGGGGGACGGGCGTCCTTCGCGGGCGGTGCGGCCCGGTCGTCGCGACGGGAGGTGCCTGGACGGGCGGGGCGCTCGGACGTGGCCGGACGCTCGGACGTGGCCGGACGCGTGGTGCGGGGGGTGGCCCGGTCCGCCAGGGTGCGGTGGCGGGAAGGTCCTTCCGAGGCACGCGCGACACTCCGGGCCTCTTCCACCCGGGCCTCTTCGCGCTCGGTGGTGACGAGGCGCGGGCGCTGCGAGGTGCGGATGTCCTCCTTCGAGTCCTCCGTGTACTCGAAGTGGAACAGGCGCTTGATGACCAGCGTGGCGTACGCGCCCGGGGGCAGCGTGAAGGCCACGTTGACCTTGATGTCGCCGCGGTTCACGTCGTCGTTCTGCGTGCGGCCCACGACGAGCTTGTGCGGGAACATCACCAGCGGGCGCTGCTCATTCTTGAAGTAGAGCATCCGCTCCGCGCCCTTGATGCGCAGGTCGGGGAGCTTGAGCTTCTCCTTGCCCAGCACCCACGCCATGGCCTCAGCCACCTTCGGATCCTCGAAGGTGGAGTCCGGCCCCACGAGCGGGAAGGTCTTCTCGCGCAGCGTGTGCAGCACGTCCGGGGTCGCGTCCCGGAAGTGCAGCAGCGTGCCGGCCTGGTAGCGCATGGGGAACATGGCTTCGCGCGGCAGCATCAGCTGGAGGTAGCGCCGGACGCCCTCGTTCCAGAGGAAGCTCTGGTACTCGAAGAGGATCATCGCCCGGTAGTCCGAGTCGATCTGCAGGAACGCGCGGAGCCAGTCGCCCGGGTGCTCACGCAAGCTGCGCAGGATGCGGTGGTACTTCTTCGCGCCCTCGAAGGGCACGCGCGCGTCCCACTTGCCCCAGTTGTCGCGCCAGAAGCCCTTCACCTTGGCGTCCTCGGTGCGGTCCAGGTCCGAGGGGCGGGCGAAGTAGTTGTGCAGCGCGGCCTCGAAGTCGCCGCGGATGAGGTCCTTGGCGATGAAGCCCTGGCCGTGCTTGAGCGCGCCGAAGCGCTGGCTGTCGAAGTAGTTCACCACGCCCAGCCGGTTCACCTCCGCGGCGGCCAGGTTCAGCGGCGCCAGCGAGTCGCGCGTGAGGGCACGGACGGTGACGGAGAAGCGGTTGGAGGTGATGTTCCTCGCGGACAGCGGCTTGTCCGTCCGGCCCAGGAACTTCAGGCGCAGATCGGGCTCCTGCATGTCCACATCCGCGCTGTCCACGGCGATGATCTGCTCGGTGCGGCCCTGCTTGTCCTTCAGGCCGCAATAGCTGATGGCGCCGGGCTTCAGCCCGAACGCGTCACGGATTCGGTTCACCGCGTCAAAGGTGGACAGCTTCTGCTTGTCCATCAGGTAGACGCGATGCTTTCCGCTTTCGACTTCGTCGAAGCGGTAGGACTCCTTCACGGAGAAGTCCTCGGGTTTTTGCTTGATTCGCACGATGCCCCCTTACCACGTGACCGCCCGGATTGAAGCGTTCGCGCTGGAAATGGGCTTAACCTGCAACCCCATGAGACACCTTCCCGTTCTGCTCCTGCTGGGGCTCGCTGGGCTCGCCGCCGGGTGCGCGACCCCGTTGTCCACCATGCAGACGGCCAAGACGCTCTCACCGGGCCAGGTCCAGGTGACGGGCAGCATGGGCGTGTTCGTCCCGGTGGGGACGCTGGCGTCGGTGGTGGACGTGGGCATCGACCAGGGGCTCGAGGCGAAGCGGGCCATCGAGGAGGACCGGCCCTACAACCTCACGGAGGAGGACCAGCAGCGCCTGCTGACGGCGGGCCTGGCCCTGGCGGTGGCTCCGCCGGGAGTGAACCCGGAGCTGATGGTGCGGGTGGGGCTGCTGGACGGCTTCGACGTGGGCGGGCGCTACAACGGCAACGCGCTGCGCTTCGACGGCAAGGTGCGGCTGGCCCACGGCGGCCCGGGGCCTCGCCGCTCCTATGACCTGGCGCTGGGGCTGGGGGTGTCCAAGTACCTGTTCTCCGGGGCGGTGATGGACGTCCTGGAGGTCGTCCAGTTGGGGGACTTCAGCCGGACCGACGTGGAGGTGCCGCTGTACCTGAGCGCCGAGTACGGCGACGTCTTCAAGCTCTACGGCGCCCCCAAGTACGTCTTCAGCCACACCCGGCTGGACGCCCAACTGGTGGACTTCTCCCAGCAGGGCAAGCCGGTGACGGGCTTCGACGCGAGCCTGCCGTCCGTGGTGAACAGCCACTTCGTGGGCTCCACGGTGGGCTTCGCGGTGGGCTACAAGTACGTGCACTTCTACGCGGAGCTCACCGGGGGCTACGTCTTCTGCAACCCCCACGTCTTCGGGCAGAAGCGGGACCTGGGCGGGATGACCTTCCTGCCGTCCGTGGGCCTGGGCTTCCGGGCCCCCGAGCGCCGCCCGGCCGCGTCCGTGAACCCCGCCGCCCCGGGGACGGTGGCCCCGCCGTCCATATGAGCCACCCGACGGGGACGGGGACTGACCGGCCGTGCAGGGCGATGGTGGCCTGGAACCGGGGGGGCTTCGCGAGCGTTCCTTTGGGGCGGAAGGCTCTGGTAGTGTCCGGGCCGGTGAGGATTCGCGCGTGAACCAGGCACCCGCCCCATTCCCGCCCAGGTCCGGGTCGCACCCGCGCGGGCCGCACCTGACGGGGCGGTTCGCGGACGGGTCGCTGGGGGAGTTTCCCCTGGGCCCCACCACGTCGCTCGGCCGCCATCCTTCCAACACGCTGCGGCTGGTGGACCGGGAGGTCTCCAAGGAGCACGCCACCATCGAGAAGGTGGGGCGCGACTTCGTGCTGCGCGACCTGAACTCGTCCAACGGCACCTTCGTCAACGGGCGCCGGGTGACGGGGGAGATGCGCCTGAAGGACGGGGATGAGATCGCCCTGGGCTCCTCCAGGCTCGTCTTCCACAGCGGCGAGGCCCTGCCCGGCGGAAGCAACCCGCCCACGCTGCCGGGCGTGACGGTGGTGGCCAACGCCGTCTCCATGCCGGCCTTCCTGGCGCAGATGGACCAGGTGCCGCAGAACTTCCGTCCAGCCGACCAGGTGACGGACACCGCCGCGCTGCGCCGGGACTACGAGAAGCTGCGCATCGTCCACGAGTTCCACCGGCAGGTGAGCCTCAAGGGCACCCAGGACGACCTGTTCGAACAGATTCTCAAGGTGGCCTTCGAGCTGCTCGCGGCCGACCACGGCGTCATCCTGAAGGTGGGCCCGCAGGGGGAGTTCATCCCGGCCGCGGTGCACCACCGGCAGGGCAAGCAGGTGAACGTCATGCTGTCGGACACCGTGCTCAAGCGCGTGGTGGAGACGGGCAAGGCGGTGCTCACCGCGGACGCCATCATCGACGAGCGCTTCTCCGCCGCGGAGAGCATCGTGGCGCAGGGCATCCGGTCCGCCATGGCGGTGCCGCTGCTCGTCAACGGCGACATCATGGCGGTGCTGTTCCTGGACAGCCGCCAGCAGATCAACGCCTTCTCGGAGAAGGACCTGACCATCCTCTCCGGCATCGCCGCGCAGGCAGGCATCGCGCTGGAGAACGCGGCCCTGGCGGAGCAGATCCGCAACGAGGCGGTGACGCGCGCGGAGCTGTCGCGCTTCCTGTCCAAGGCGGTGGCGGACGCGGTGATCAACGGCGGCACGGAGGACCTGCGCCAGAGCCGGCTCGCGGAGGTGAGCTGCCTGTTCGCGGACATCCGTGGCTTCACCACCCTGGCGGAGAGCGACTCGCCGCAGGAGGTGGTGTCGATGCTCAACAGCTTCTTCACCGCCATGGCGGACGTGGTGTTCCGCTACGAAGGCAACCTGGACAAGTTCATCGGGGACTGCGTGATGGCGGTGTGGGGTCCGCCGTCGTCCCACCCGGATGATCCGGCCCGCGCCTTGCGCGCCGCGCTGGAGATGCAGGACGCCGTCACGGAGCTCAACCGGCAGCGCGTGCTGGATGGCAAGAAGCCCATCGAAGTGGGCATTGGCGTGAACACCGGCCAGGCCGTCGTGGGCTACATGGGCAGCGCGGAGCGGCACGAGTTCACCGCCATCGGCGACACCGTGAACACCGCGTCGCGGCTGTGCGGTATCGCGAAGAGCGGCGAGGTGCTGGCGTCGGAGGCCACGGTGCGCAAGTCCGGGCCGGGCTTCGACGTGGAGGAGTTGCCGGTGCTGCAGCAGGTGAAGGGCAAGGAGAAGGGCGTGCAGACCTTCCGCGTCCACGGCGCGGAGCTGACCACTTCCACCTCCCGCAAGGTGCGCTGACGGTGCGCTCCTCGTCCATGACGACGACCCAGTCGTGCCCCAACTGCGGCACGGTGCACGACACCCGGGTGTACGTGAGCGGCCAGAAGGTGACGTGCCGCTGCGGCATCCGGTTCGAGGTGCGGCGCGCGGACGTGTCCGGCATCCACCGCCCGGCCGAGCCGTCGGCGGCTGGCAGGGCCCACGACGAGGCAGGCAACGCGGTGACGTTCACGCCGCGCACGGCGGATGAACCGCCAGAATCGACTTCACCTTCCGCCGCTCCAGGTGTTGGAGCGGGCCGGGAGGACTCGGTGGGACAGGAGATGAGGGCCGGCTCCGTCCCAGGGGGCAACGAGATGAACATCCCGCGACCGGATGGCGTGGGGAAGGCGGACGAGGGCGAGGTTCCCGCGGTGGCGGTGTCTGCCTCCGCCGAGGGCCGCGAAGCGCCATTGTCTGGAGTGGCATTGCCCGCACCGGGCCCGGTGGCCGCGGAGGCGGTCGGGGCCACGCTGGTGCGCCCGGAGTCGCTGGGGGTGAAGGCCCCGCGCGCGCCCGTGAACACGGGCATCCGCGACATCGAGACCGCGGAGACGATGCTGACGGGCGCGAAGCCCGAGCTGCCGGGCCTGGAGCTCCTGGAGGTGCTGGGGCGCGGCGGCATGGGCGAGGTGTGGCTCGCGCGCCAGCGGTCCCTGGGCCGCACCGTGGCGGTGAAGATGCTGCCGCCCCGGCTGGCGAAGGACGCGGAGTTCGTGTCGCGCTTCGACAAGGAGGCGACCGCGCTCGCGGCCCTGAGCCACCCGAACATCGTGCAGATCATCGACCGGGGCGTGCAGGGCGAGCACTACTACTTCGTCATGGAGTACGTGGAGGGCCAGTCGCTGCGCCACGCGCTGAGCGGCAGGGATGCGATTTCGCCCGCGCAGTCGCTGAAGGTGCTGCTCCAGGTGGCGCGCGCCGTGGAGTGCGCGCACGCCAAGAACATCATCCACCGCGACCTGAAGCCGGAGAACATCCTGCTGGATGGGCGGCTGCACGCGAAGGTGGCGGACTTCGGCCTGGCGGGCATCCGCGAGCCGGATTCGGAGAAGCAGCTCACCGCGACCGCGGTGGCCATGGGCACGCTCAACTACATGGCCCCGGAGCAGCGCCGGGACGCGAAGAACGTGGATGGGAGAGCGGACCTCTTCTCCCTGGGCGTGATGATGTACGAGGCGCTCACGGGCGAGCTGCCCGTGGGCCGCTTCAAGCTGCCTTCCGAGCGCGTGCGAGGCCTGGATCCGCGCCTGGATCCGGTGGTGGAGCGCCTGCTGGAGACGGACCGCGAGGCCCGCTACGCCACCGCCACGGAGGTGTGCGAGGCGCTGGAAGGGCTGGTGACGGCCTCGTCGTCGCCGCACGTGGTGGCGCCCGCGTCGGCGCTGGCTCGCGCGCGGACCTCGCACGTGGCTCCGATGAAGTCCCCGACGGCCGCCGAGTCCGCCGTGCTGGACACGATCCACGCGGGCTGGGGCCGGGTGCGCACCGGCCTGTCCGTGGTGGGCGGCCTGGCCGTGCTGGGCCTCGCTGTGCGCGCCTTCGTGGGTCCGGTGAGCCTGCGCCTGGGCGACGAGGAGTACGGCCTTGGCCGCCCGAAGCCGCCCCCGCCCACGGAGCTGCACTTCCCGGCCAACACGGAAGGCGAGGTGTTCTCCGGCCTGAAGCTCACGCCGCCCGAGGCCGGCTCGGCCAGCTCCACCCTGGAGCTGGGCTTCGGGCAGGGCGAGGAGGAGATCAACGTCCACAGCGGCACGTGGACGATGGACCAGGGGGAGCTGCGCGTCGTGCAGGCCGGCCGGGAAGCGGACGGCAAGCTGGTGCCGCGCGCGTACCTGGCGCACCGCTACTTCACGAGCGACGACTTCACGGCCGAAGTGCTGATGGACGTGAACCCGCTGGGGAAGCAGTGGTCGGTGGAGGAGGACGGGCAGCACTTCGGCGAGCTGGCGTTCCGCATCCGCGACGTGCAGGTGTCCGTCTTCGCCATCCCCGACGCGGGCATGCGCTTGTCGTGGCGCTACTTCTCCCCGGAGGACGGGCACGAAGTGGTGGGCAACAGCGCCGAGGACACCAAGAACCTGGTCCAGGACGAGATGCCGGTGCCGAAGCAGGGCCCCTTCCTGGTGAAGCTCCAGCTCAAGCGGCAGAAGAGCGGCGTGCGGGTGGACGCCTTCCTCAACAAGAAGCTCTTCGCCTCCAAGGTGCTGCCGGGCTTCGAGGGCCGCGTGGGCAAGCTGGCCCTGGGCTGCCGCAACCTCGAGTGCATCTTCGATGACCTGAAGGTCGTGGGTCCTCTGCAAGAGCGCCCCGTGCGCCGCGTCGCCCCCGGCGAGTAGTCCGCCGCGGCTTTCCGGCAAGGGGATGGGGCTTACACCGGCGGGGTGTTGTCCCGCCGGGCCTGGAGGCACTTCGCGGCGGCCGGGGCGCTGTCCCTGGCCGCCGTGTTCAAGCTCGCCCGGACGCTGTGAGCTCCGGGCGGGGGGCTCCGGCGCTGGTGGGCGCCGGAGCCGGGGACTGCGGAACGACTACCCCGGATCGATCTGGCAGTTGTTCGGGCAGGCGTCGCGGTCGTTGGTGTTGCCGTCGTCGCACGTCTCGCCGTAGTTGTACTGGGTGATGCCGTCGCCGCAGCGGGCGTTCCAGATGCAGGTGAGGCTGCACTTGCCGTAGCCCGGGCCGTTGGCGTTGCCGTTGTCGCACGTCTCGCCCTTGTCCACCTTGCCGTTGCCGCAGGTGGACTCGCACGTGGTGCGCTCGGTCTGGAAGTTGGTCAGGGTCAGCTTGTACGAGGACGCGCTCTGGTGGCGCTCCGCCTGGAACACGACGACCTCGTAGATCTTGTCCTTCACCAGACCCAGCTTGGACACGACCGTGGCGTCGGCCAGGTTCACCGAGCCGTCGAGCGCGCCGTGGACGCCGCCCAGGTCCAGGGCGAGCGTACCGTTGATGTAGACCCAGACGTCGTCGTCACCGTTGAACTCCAGCAGCTCGTTGCCCTTGAACTGGAACCAGTAGCGCGTCTCGCTGGTGAAGCTGAAGTTGTGGTTGTTGGCGCCGCGGTTCTCCAGGCCCAGGCCCACCCAGCCGCTGTTGTCGAGCGGGAAGAAGGCCGGGTTGTCGAACCGGTAGGTGGCGCCGGTGGTGCCCAGCCGGTTCAGCTTCAGCGTGCTGACCTCGGTGAGGTTGATGTCCTTCACGTCGTTGTACCACTGGTTGAAGTTCGCCGCGCCGCTGGTGGTGCCGGAGGTCGTGCCCTCCTTGGCGTAGGTCGGCTTCCCCTTGGCGTTCAGCTTGCCCTGGAACTCCGCTCCAACGATGCCCTTCTCCGAGCCGTTCTTGTCATCGAAGTCCGGGTGGATGGCGGCCGGGTACTTGCCGCCCACGGGCTGCCCCTTGCCGCGGAAGTCGCGGTAGACGACCGGGATCTCCACCGCGTTCGGCAGGGTGTCGGTGACGCGGACGCAGGCGAAGCCGTCCTCCAGCTTGCAATCGGAAGAGCAGCCATCGTTGTTGCGCGTGTTGCCGTCGTCGCACTGCTCGGTGGTGTCACCGGGGAGGATGACGCCGTCGCCGCAAACGGGAGTGCAGTTGCCGTTCGTGCACTTGGGCTCCAGCACGCACAGCGGCGAGCAGCCGTCGCCCATGTCGTGGTTGCCGTCGTCGCACTGCTCGGTGCCTTCCTTCTTGCCGTCGCCGCAGGTCGTCTTCGTGCACGGCTGGCCGATGCCGTCGCACTTGTAGCCCTGCTCCAGGCGGCAGGTGTTGCTGCAGCCGTCGCCGTTGGCGGTGTTGCCGTCCTCGCACTCCTCTTCGCCGGCGATGATCTTGTCACCACACTCGGCCGCGCGGCAGCGCTGTCCCTGGAAGGGGCAGGACCAGCCGGTCTCCACGGCGGAGCAGTCCGCCTTGCAGCCGTCGTTGGACTCCTTGTTGCGGTCGTCGCACGCCTCGCCTTCCTCGACGATGCCGTTGCCGCACGCCGTCGCGATGACGCAGGGCCGGCCCCACTGGGGGCACTCGAAGCCGACCTCGATCTCCTTGCAATCGAAGACGCAGCCGTCGCCGCTCACTGTGTTGGCATCGTCACAGGCCTCGCCCTTCTGGACCTTGCCGTCGCCACAGACCTGGGCGCCCGGATCATAGGAGCCACCGTCGGGCAGCTTGTTGGGGTCGCCGCCGTCGGGGCCCGCGTCGGTCTGGCCACCGTCCGTGATGTTCGTGCCGCCGTCTTCGTCAGTGCCTTCGTCGCCGGGACAGGCTGTCAGTGTGAGGAGGAGGGAAGCGAGCAGGACGCTCGCGAGTCGGGGGAGCGGGGGGGAATGTTTCAGCATGAAGCGGATGCTGAAAGCCTGTGACCCCAGGTGTCAAATGGATCAGGTGTTTTCTCACCCAGCCGGTGCGTAAAAATGGAGAAAGCCCGTACGGGTGTACGGACTTCCATGTATCGCCCTGTCTCGCGGGGCTACATCTGTTCCAGCTCCTGACCCTTCGTCTCGCGGATGTACTTCGCGGCGAAGAAGACGGAGAACACGGCGGACGCGGCATACAGGCCGTACGCCCAGCCCAACCCGACGGCTTGCAGCGCCGGGAACGTGGCGGACACCAGGAAGTTGGCCAGCCACTGCGCCATGGCCGCGACGGACAGCGCGAGCGCTCGGATGCGGTTGGGGAACATCTCGCCCAACAGCACCCAGACGACAGGCCCCCACGAGAAGCCGAAGAAGACGACGTAGAGGTTGGCGGCGATGAGCGCGGTGGTACCGGCCGCGCCCTGCAGCACGGGCTTGCCCGCGGCGTCCAACGGCGCGGTGCCGAAGAGATACGCCAGCAGGCCCAGCGTGAGCGCCATGCCCACGGAGCCGATGAGGAGCAGCGGCTTTCTGCCCACCTTGTCCACGAACGCGATGGCCACGAGCGTGGTGAGGATGTTGGTGACGCTGGTGATGACGGTGATGGCCAGCGCGTTGTGCTCGGAGAAGCCCACCGCCTGCCAGAGCACGCTGGAGTAGTAGAAGATGACGTTGATGCCCACGAACTGCTGGAGCATCGCGAGCACGATGCCGATCCACACGATGGGCAGGAACCCGAAGCGGCCGCCCTTCAGGTCCACCAGGTGTGGCGTGTAGTTCGCGCGCAGCGAGCGGCGGATCTCCACGACCTTGGACGGCGCGGAGTCCCCCTCGATGTCGCGCAGCACGGCCAGCGCCTCCTCCTCACGTCCCTTGGCCACGAGGAAGCGCGGGGACTCCGAGATGAAGACGGCGCCGATGCCGTAGATGAGCGCGGGCGGCAGGCCGCTGAAGAACATCCACCGCCACGCGGTGAAGCCGAGCCAGGTGGGGTTGGAGGCGGAGCCCGCGTAGAGTGCGATGGCGAAGTCCGAAAGCAGGGCCACGAAGATGCCGACCACGATGGCCAGTTGTTGCAGGGACGCCAGGCGGCCGCGCAGGTACGCCGGGGCGATCTCCGCGATGTACGCGGGCGCCACGACGCTGGCGAAGCCCACCCCCAGTCCGCCCACCAGCCGCCAGAAGCTCAGATCCCACAGGGAGAACGCGAGCCCCGACCCGATGGAGCTGATGATGAACAGGGCCGCCGCGAGCATCATCGCGCCCCGGCGGCCGTAGCGATCCGCGAAGGGCCCCGCGGAGAAGGCGCCCATTGCCGAGCCGATGAGCGCGGAGGACACCGCCATCCCCAGGCCCAGGCTGCTCGCGGCGAACTCGGCCTTCAGGGCCGCGACAGTGCCGTTGATGACGGCGGTGTCGAAGCCGAAGAGGAACCCGCCCAGGGCGGCCACCACGGAGATGCCAATGACCCTGCCGGTCCGTGTCTCCCGGCGTGCCGGGGGCCGCCTGCTCGCCGACATATCCAGGACATCCGCCATGACGTGCTCCTTCCCCCTGGGACGGGCACGTGTCCGGCCCTCGCGGTGCGCACAACAGCCCTGAGGAGAGGTGGCCCCCATGGCGGCTGAAAGGCACTCCCGAGCAGGCCGCCGCCTTGATGGCCGCCCGCTGGGGGGCGGGGCTCAGGCTTCGAGGACGATTCGAAGCTCAGCCCTCGTCCGCCAGGCCGTACTCCTTGAGCTTGCGGGCAAGCGTGTTGCGGCCGATCTCCAGCGTGCGCGCCGCCGCGGTGCGGTTGCCCTTCACGGCCTCCAGCACGCGCAGGATGTGGCGGCGCTCCGCCTCCGCCAGTGGAAGGAGGAGCGGTGCGTCCGGCGCGGCGGCGGGCGCTTGCGGCGAGCCTGGCTCGGTGGACGCGCCTGGCTCGGTGGGCGAGAGCGCCTTGTCAAGGGAGGGCAGGGGCAGGTGCTCCTCCAGGATTTCGCCCTCGGACAGCACCACGGCGCTTTCGATGCAGTTCTCCAGCTCGCGCACGTTGCCGGGCCAGCGGTAGCGCTTGAGCCGCGCGAGCGCGCTGGCGCCGAGGCGGGGCACGGGCAGGCGGTGGCGCTTCGCGGCGGTGGCGACGAAGTGACGGGCGAGCCGCTCGATGTCCTCCGCGCCGCGCTCGCGCAGCGGGGGCAGGAGCAGCTCCACGACCTTGATGCGGTAGTAGAGGTCCTCGCGGAACCTGCCCTCCGCCACCATGCGCGGCAGGTCGCGGTGGGTGGCCGCGACGATGCGCACGTCCACCTTGACGGCCTGCGTGCCGCCCACGCGTTCGAACTCGCGATCCTGAAGCACGCGCAGGAGCTTGCCCTGCACGGCCTGGGGCAACTCGCCCAACTCGTCGATGAAGACAGTGCCGCCGTCGGCCGCCTCGAACTTGCCGGGCATGCGGTGGTCGGCGCCGGTGAAGGCGCCCTTCTCGTGGCCGAAGAGCTCGTTCTCGATGAGGGCGGCGGGCAGGGCCGCGCAGTCCACCTTCACGAAGGGCTTGTCGCGCCGGGGGCCGTTGACGTGGATGGCTCGCGCGAAGAGCTCCTTGCCGCAGCCGCTCTCCCCGCGCAGCAGCACGGTGGCGTCCGTGGGCGCGGCCTTCTGCACCAGGCGGTAGAGCGCCTTGAGCGGCGGGGCTTCTCCGATGATGCGGTTGAAGAAGTAGCCCACCGGGGCCTGCGGCTGATCCTTCGCGCGCTGGAGCTCCTGGTAGAGGCTGGTGCTCTGGAGGGCGATGCTCACCTGCGCCGCGATGTCGGTGAGCTTCCGGGTGTCGTCCTCCGTGAAGGGGCCACCGCCCAGGCGGTTGAGCACCTGGAGCACGCCGTACACGGCGCCCGCGGCGTCGCGCAGCGGCACCGCGGCCAGGCTGATGGTGCGGTAGCCCGTCATCCGGTCGATGTCCGCGAAGAAGCGGCGCTCGCCGCGCGGATCCGGCACGTGCACGGGCTCACCGGCCTCCGCCACGTAGCCCGCCACGCCCTGGCCCAGCTTCACGCGGATCTGCGCGACCTCCGGCAGGTGCGCCGCGCGGCTGAACAGCTCGCGGCGCACGGGGTCCAACAGCCACAGCGTGCCCCGGTCCGCCTGGAGCGTGATGGCGATGCGGTCCACGAGCGTCTGGAGGAAGGCGTCCAGGTCCACCTCGCGCCCGACGAGGCCACCAAGGGGGAGCAGGACCTGGGACACATCCGGCGGGGACGAGGGCATGGCGGCGGGCAGCGGCGGAAGAGAGAAGGGCGCTGGAGACAGTCTATCGCACGGCTCCGGGCTCGCGGCGCTCATGCGCCCGCCGCGCGGCCCAGGAGCATGCGCTGGCCTTCACGCGCGGGCTCGGTGAAGGGGAACAGGCCGCGCGCCTCCTGCGCCATGTCCTCCAGCAGCTCGTCCGCGTGGGACGGGTCGTGGTGGAAGAGGAAGAGGCGCCCGGCGTGCAGGTCCTTGGCCACCTTGGCCGCGTCCATCATCGTCGAGTGGCCCCAGCCCTTCTTGGACATGCCCTTCTTGCCCTCGTACTCGTCGGGCGTGTACTGCGCGTCCAGGCACAGCGCGTCCGCGCCCTCGAAGTGGCGGGCCACGTCCGGCGTGAGGCGCTCCGGCAGCTCCACGTCCGTGGCGTACACGAAGGAGTGGCCGTCCGCCTCGACCCGGTAGGCCATGCAGCCGTCCGGGTGGGGCACGTCGATGGGCGTCACCTTGAAGGGGCCCACCTCCACGGTGCGGCCGTGCATCGCGGCGCCGAAGGTCATCTTCGAGCGCATGGTGGACAGCGGCACCGGGAACTGCGGCGGGCGCATCTGCTGCGACAGCGTGGACTCCAGCGCCTGGGCACCATTCGCGCCAGGGCCGTACATCGTCAGCGACGTGGTGGGCAGGTACGCGGGCGTGAAGAAGGGGAAGCCCTGCACGTGATCCCAGTGCAGGTGCGAGAAGAACATCGTCGCCTTCTGCGGAGCGCCCTCGCGCATCATGACTTCGCCCAGCGTCCGGATGCCCGTGCCCGCGTCGAGGATCAGCCGCTCGCCCTGGCTCGTCACCTCCACGCACGCCGTGTTGCCACCAATGCGCGAGCCCGACACCGCGATGCTGCCCCGAACGCCAAAGAAGCGGATTTCCATGGTGACTCTCCTGAAGCTCCGACACCCGCTGGGGGCGCCCTGACGTGGAGGGGACAGAGCACGTCCGGTGCCAGCGCCAAGGGGCTGGAATCATTGGAGTGACGGGGGTGGGCAGGGC
>NZ_RAWP01000166.1:0-14376 GCF_003668935.1 Corallococcus sp. AB032C
AGAAGTCCGTGAGCGTCTGGGACAAGGGCAGGTGGACAGGCAGGGATGCACCGCGCTGGGACTGCACGGCGGGACGCGGCTTGTCGGTGGGCAGCTCCAGCAAGGCAGGCGCGCCGGAGAGCTGCTGTTTCCAGTAGCCCAGCTGCGCCTCGAGCACCTCGCCCTGCAGCCACGTGCGCTGCCAGACGGCGAAGTCGGCGTACTGCACGGGCAGCTTCGGCAGGAGCGAGGACCTGCCCTGGACGAAGGAGCCGTAGAGCCCCGCCACCTCGCGCACGAGCACGTCCATGGACCAGCCGTCGGAGACGATGTGGTGCATCGTCATCAGCAGCACGTGCTCCCGCGCATCCATCCGGATCAGCGAAGCGCGCAGCAACGGTCCGCGAGCGAGGTCGAACGGACGCGCGGCTTCGGTGGCGGCCCGCCCCTGCGCTTCAGCCTCGCGTTCGGCCACGGGCAGCGCGCCCAGGTCCACCAGGGTCAGGTGGAAGTCGCCGGCAGGGTGGATCTCCTGGAAGGGCTCCGCGTCACGAACCACGAAGGTGGTGCGCAGGGCCTCGTGACGGTGGAGGAGCGCGTGGAAGGCCTGCCCCAACGCCGGCACGTCCAGCGCCCCCTGCACGCGCAGCGCGAACGGGATGTTGTACGTGGCGGTGCCGGGCTCCAGTTGATCGATGAACCACAGCCGCTGCTGCGCGAACGACAACGGCAGCAGGCCGGTGCGCGGCACCGGTACCAGCGGCGGCGGCGCGGGCAGCTCCACCTTCCGCTGCACGACCAGCGACCGGTACACCTCGCGGGCACGCCGGTGCGCCTCGGCCCAGGTGAGGGACTCTCCGTCCATCTCCATGGCCACGGCCTCCGGCGTGAGCCGGGACTGGGCCTCGATGAGCCGGTGCAGGCCGGCGTCCTTCGCGGTCGCCGCGGACGGGTCGCGCCACGCGTGGAACAGCAGCTGCCGCTCCCCGGCCGTGAGCAGGGGCAGGGCGCGGAGCGGATGATCCGGGTTCGCGAGTGCTCCCTCCAGCAGTACTCGCAGATGGCCCATCATGCGCTCCGCCGTCGAGGCGTCGAACAGGTCGGTGCTGTACTCCAGCGCGCCTCGCAGGCCCTGGCCCCGGTCGCTGACGGACAGGGAGAGGTCGAACTTCGACGCGCGCTGCTCGATTCTCAGGGGCGCCATCCGCAGCCCGGGCCCGAGCACCTCCGGCGTCGGGGCGTTCTGGTACACGATCAACACCTGGAAGAGGGGCGCGCGGCCGGCGATGCGCTCGGGCCGCAGGGCTTCCACCAGCTTCTCGAAGGGCACGTCCTGATGGGCGTACGCCCCCAGCGTCACGTCCCGCACGCGGGCGAGCAGCGCGCGGAAGCTCGCGACTCCCGCGAGGTTCGTGCGCAGGACCAGGGTGTTGACGAAGAAGCCGATGAGCCCCTCCAGCTCCGCGTGCGTGCGGCCAGCGATGGGCGAACCCACGCTGATGTCCTCCTGGCCGGAGTATCGCGACAGCAGTAACTGGAAGGCAGCCAGCACCACCATGGACGGCGTGACGCCCTCCTTGCGGCAGAGTGCCTGGATCGCTTCCGTCAACTCCACGGGGAACTGGAAGGCGTACGCGCCACCCTGAAGCGTCGGCGTGGCCGGGCGCGGGCGATCCGTGGGCAGCTCCAGCGTCCGGGGCGCACCCTGGAGCCGTTCCCGCCACCAGCCGAGCTGCGCCTCCAGGACCTCGTCGCGCAGCCACTCGCGCTGCCAGAGGGCGAAGTCCGGGTACTGCACGGCGAGTGGTTCCAGGCTCGTGGGACGCGACTGCGCGTGGGCCGTGTACAGCGTCGTCAGCTCCTGGACGAGGACGCCCATGGACCAGCCGTCGGAGATGACGTGGTGCAGGGTGACGAGCAGTGCGTGTTGAGTCTCGGTCAGCCGGACGAGCAGCACGCGCCAGAGCGGTCCCGCCGCCAGGTCGAAAGGACGCCACGCTTCGTGCTCGACGAGGCGCTGGAGCGCGGCCTCGCGTTCGGAGTCGGGAAGGCCGCTGACATCCGCCCAGACCGCGGGCAGTAGGGGTTCCGGGGCGATGACCTGGACGGGCTGGTGCCCCTGCTCCTGGAGCGTGGTGCGCAGGGATTCGTGACGCTGGAGCACGTCGCGCAGGGCTCGCGTGAGCGCGGCCACGTCGAGAGGGCCCTCCAGTCGAACGGCGGTGGGGAGGTTGTAGTTCGCGCTGTCGGGGTCCAGCTTCGACAGGAACCACAGGCGCTGCTGCGCGAAGGAGAGCGGCGCGGGGCCCTGTGAAGGACGCGCGCGCAGCGGAGGCACGGTGGCTGCCGGCCGGTCCAGGGCCAGCGCGTCGATGCGACGGGCTACCGCTTCCACGGTGGGGATCGCGAAGAAGTCGGGAAGCGAGAGCTCGACCCCGAAGTGCTGGCGGACGCGCGCGAGCACCTGGGTGGCGCTCAGGGAGTGACCGCCCAGGTCGAAGAAGTCGTCGTCGGCGCCCACCTCGTTGATGCGCAGCACGCGGCTCCAGAGCGCCGCCAGATCGCGCTCGGTGTCGGTGCGCGGCGCGCGAGTGGGGACGCGGGCCTGCGAGGTCGCGGGTGCGGGCAGGGCCTTCCTGTCGACCTTGCCACTGGGAGTCAGGGGCAGGGAGTCCAGCAGGACGAAGGCGGAGGGCACCATGTACTCGGGCAGCTTCTCGTACAGCCGCGAGCGCAGCGTGCCCACCTCCACCGCTTCGCTGCTGCTGCTCCGCACGACGTAGGCGACGAGACGCTTGTCACCCGCTGCATCCTCGCGGGCCACCACCACGGACTGACGCACGCCGGGGTGCTGCTCCAGCGTGGCCTCAATCTCGCCCAGCTCGATGCGCAGGCCGCGCACCTTCACCTGGAAGTCGGCACGGCCGACGTACTCGATAGCGCCGTCAGGCAGCCAGCGAGCCACGTCGCCGGTGCGGTACAGGCGCGAGCCAGGCGTGTCGCTGAAGCCATCCGGGATGAAGCGCTCGGCCGTCAGCTCCGGGCGGCCCAGGTAGCCGCGGCCCACCTGGACACCGCCGATGAAGAGCTCGCCCGGGACGCCGACGGGCACGGGGTGCAAGTGCGCGTCGAGGATGCGGATTTGGGTATTGGCCACGGGCCGGCCAATGGGCACGGAGCGACGGGACTCGCCCGGCAGGCATTGGTGGAAGGTGACGTCGACGGCGGCCTCGGTGGGGCCGTAGAGGTTGTGAAGCCCGGCCCAGGGCAGGCGCCGCAGGCAGCGCTCCGCGAGCTCCAGGGGAAGGGCCTCGCCGCTGCACACCACGCGGCGCAGAGACGTGCATGACTCCAGCGCCGGCTCCTCCAGAAACACCTGGAGCATGGAGGGCACGAAGTGAAGGGTGGTGACACCGGCCTCTGCGACGAGGCGCGCGAGGTAGGCGGGGTCCTGGTGCCCGCCGGGTTTCGCGAGGACGAGGCGCGCGCCCGTCATGAGGGGCCAGAAGAATTCCCAGACGGAGACGTCGAAGCTGAAGGGAGTCTTCTGAAGGACGACGTCCGCGGGGCCCAGGGCGTAGGCGGACTGCATCCACAGCAGGCGGTTGACGACGGGGCCATGGGCATTCATGGCCCCCTTGGGCCTGCCGGTAGAGCCGGAGGTGAAGATGACGTAGGCGAGGCCGTCGGCGGAGGCGCGAGGAGGAGGAGCGTGCCGGGGCTGGAGAGCGACGTCGTCCCACTGCGTGTCCAGGCACAGCACGCGGGCGTCATGGGCGGGCAGGCGCGACAGCAGGTGCTCCTGGGCCAGGAGCACGGCAGGGCGCGCGTCCTCCAGCATCCAGGCGAGGCGCTGAGCAGGGTAGGCAGGGTCGAAGGGGACGTAGGCGCCGCCAGCCTTCAGCGTGGCGAGCAGGGCGACGACGAGCTCCAGCGAGCGCTCCAGCAGGAGGCCCACGCGGACCTCCGGCCCCACGCCGCGCGCGATGAGGGCGTGCGCCAGCTGATTGGCCCGTGCATCCAGCTCCCGGTAGGTGAGCGTGCGGCCCTCGAACGCGAGTGCCACGGCATCCGGTGTGCGCTCCACCTGCGCCTCGATGAGGCTGTGCAGTGTGGCATCGCGAGGGAAGTCGGTCGCCGTCGCGTTCCAGTCCACCAGCACCTGCTGGCGCTCGGCGTCCGTGAGCGGACGTGCGCCCGCGGAGTCATCGCCCGGTTCCACCGGAGCGGGCCGCGCCACTTCGCGCGCCGCGATCTCCTCCAACGGGAGGAGGGGCACGGACAGCGCGGGGCCTTCACGCCGACGCGAAGGGGCCAGCACGCCCCTGCCTTCAAGGGCCGCGTCGATGCGCGCGGACAGCCCCTCGACGGTGGGGGCGTCGAAGAGGGCGCGCAGCGGAAGCTCCACGCCGAACGCCTCCCGGATGCGGCTGATGGCCTGGGTGGCCAGGAGCGAGTGGCCGCCCAGGTCGAAGAAGCTGTCGGTGGCTCCCACGCGGGTGACTCCCAGGAGCGGGCGCCACAGGCCGGCGAGCCGCTCCTCGGTGTCGGTGCGCGGTGGGACGTGCTCGCGGTCGTCACCGGTGAAGTCCGGTGCGGGCAGGGCCTTCCTGTCCACCTTGCCGTTGGCGGTGAGGGGCAGGGCGGGCAGCGCGACGAAGGCCGCGGGCACCATGTACTCGGGCAGGTGCTGCTTCAGATGCTCCCGGAGCACGGACACGTCCGGCGCGTCCGCGACGACGTACGCCACGAGGCGCCGGTCGCCCGGAACGTCCTCGCGCACCAGCACCACCGCATCCTTCACGGTGGGGGCCGCGCGAAGCACCGCCTCCACCTCTCCCAGTTCGATGCGGAAGCCGCGCACCTTCACCTGCGCATCGCCACGGCCCACGAACTCCAGCGTGCCGTCCTCGCGCCAGCGCACCACGTCGCCGGTGCGGTACAGCCGGGCTCCGGCATCGCCTGAGAACGCATCTGGCACGAAGCGCTCGGCCGTCAGCGCGGGCCTGCCCGCATAGCCGCGCGCCACGCCCACGCCTCCCAGGTATAGCTCTCCCCGCACGCCCACGGGCACCGGCTCGCCGCGTGCATCCAACACGTAGGCGTGCACGTTGGCCAGCGGCTTGCCAATGGCGGGCACCCGTCCATCCGCCACGCAGTCCGTGAGCGTGGCCACCACGGTGGCCTCCGTGGGGCCGTAGGTGTTGATCAGGCGCCGTCCGGAGGCCCAGCGCGCCACCACTTCGGCGGGCAGCGCCTCGCCTCCAGAGATGACGGTGCGCAGCGAGGGCAGTCCGTCCGCGGGCGTGGCCGCCAGCGCCGCGGGCGTGAGGCTGATGACCGTCAGGGCCTCCTCCCGCAGCAACTGCTGGAGCGGCGCGCCCGGCATCAGCTTCTCCATGGGCGCCAGGACCAGCGTCGCGCCCGCGCACAGCGTGGTGAAGATCTCCTCCACTGACAGGTCGAAGCTCAGGTTGGCGAACTGGAGGACGCGGTCGCTCGGCCCGATGCCGTACGCCATCGCCTCGTGCGTGACGAGGTTCGCCACGCTCCGGTGCTCCACCAGCGTGCCCTTGGGCAGGCCCGTGCTGCCGGACGTGTAGAGCAGGTACGCCAGGTGGCGAGAGGTGACGCCACTGGCCGGTGCATCGGTGGGCTCGCTGGCAATGGCGTCGCGCTCCGCGTCCAGGCAGAGGGCGGACGTGCGGTGGGGCTCGGGGAAGCGGTCCCGCAGGATCTCCTGTGTCAGCAATACCTGCGCACCGCTGTCCTCCAGCATGAAGGCGCGCCGCTCGCGCGGCAGGAGTGGATCCACCGGCACCCACGCGCCCCCGGCCTTGAGGATGCCCAGCAGGCCAATGACGACGTCCAGCGAGCGCTCCAAGCTCAGGGCCACGCGCACCTCGGGCCCGACACCCCGGCGGCGCAGCGCGTGGGCGACCTGATTGGCGCGGGCGTCCAGCTCCGCATAGGTGAGGTGCGTTCCCTCGAACGTGGCGGCGCGCGCGGTTGGCGCGCGGCGCACCTGGGCTTCGAAGAGCGTGTGCACGCAGGTGTCGGGGAAGTCCTCGCGAGTGGGGTTCCAGTCCACCAGCACCTGGCTGCGCTCGGCCCCGGTCAGCAGCGCGAGCTCGGAGAGCCGGCGCTCGGGAGTGGCCACCAGGGCCTTCACGAGCACGTGCAGGTGACGCATCAGCCGCTCGGCGGTGGAGGCGTCGTAGAAGTCCTTTGCGTACTCCAGGGCCCCCACGAAGCCCCGCGCGGTCCGGCTGAGCGACAGCGTCATGTCGAACTTGGCGGCGCGGCTCCGCGAGGGGAGCGCGCGGAACGTCAGCCCCGGGACGGACAGCTCCGCCGGGGGCGTGTTCTGCAGGATGAACATCACCTGGAACAGCGGCGCCTGATGCAGGTCGCGCATCGGCTGGAGCTGCTCGAAGGGCACGTGCTGGTGCGCGAAGGCATCCAGCGCGGTGGTGCGCACGCGGGCCAGCAGCTCGCGCACGGTGGGGTCGCCGTCCAGGCGGGTGCGCAGCACGAGCGTGTTGAGGAAGAAGCCGATGAGCCCCTCCAGCTCGGCGCGGTTTCGGCCCGCGACGGGCGAACCCACGCTGATGTCATCCTGGCCGGAGTAGCGCGCCAGGAGCAGCTGGAAGGCCGCGAGCAGGAACATGAAGGGCGTGATGCCCTCGCGGCGGCAGAGCGCCTCCACGGCTTCGCTCAGCGCCAGAGGGAACTCCACGGGGAGCACCTCCGCGCGGAGCGAGGTGTGGGGTGCTCGGGGCCGGTCGGTGGGCAGCTCCAACGCCCTCGGTGCGCCGTCCAGTTGACGCCGCCACCAGCTGAGCTGCGCCTCCAGCACGTCCCCTTGCAGCCACTGGCGTTGCCAGGCGGCGTAGTCGCCGAACTGGAGGGGCAGGGGCGCCAGGGCCGCGGGTGTCTGGGTGGCGAAGGCGCGGTAGAGCTCCACCACCTCGCGCACCATCACGGACATGGACCAGCCGTCGCTGATGATGTGGTGCAGCGTGAGGAGCAGGACGTGCTCCCTGGCGTCCAGCGCCAGCAGCGCCACGCGCAGCAGGGGACCCGTGGCCAGGTCGAACGGGCGCTGGGCCTCCGCGTCGGAGCGCCGCTGGACCTCGGCCTCGCGCGCATCCGCGGGCAGCGACCTCAGGTCGATGGGCGCCAGTGCGAGAGGGCCGGGCGGTGCGATGACCTGGATGGGTCCCTCGCTGGTCGCGCGGAACGTGGTGCGCAGGGATTCATGCCGGTGCACCAGGGCTTCCAGCGCGCGACGCAGGGCTTCGACGTCCAGCGCTCCGGACAGGCGCAGGGCCAGGGGCATGTTGAACGCCGCGCCACCGGGGGCCAGCTGGTCGAGCAGCCACACCCGGTGCTGCGAGTACGAGGCGGGCAGCGGCTGGTCGGACGGAGCGCGCTGGAGCGGAGGGGCCACCGCGAGCTGGCCGGACTGGAGCGCGGCGTCGATGCGTGCCGCGACCTCCGCCACGGTCGGTGTTTCGAACAGCGCCTGGAGGGGCAGCTCGACGTCGAAGGCGACGCGCACGCGCGACACGAGCTGCGTGGCAAGCAGGGAGTGTCCACCCAGCTCGAAGAAGTGGTCGGTGGCACCCACGCGCGGCACGCGAAGCACCTGGGCGAAGAGGGCCGCGAGCTTCTCCTCGGTGGGGGTGCGTGGCGCGATATATCCAACGGCGGAGGCCGGTGCGTCCGGTACGGGCAGGGCCTTCCTGTCCACCTTGCCGTTGGGCGTCAGTGGGAAGGTGTCCAACGCCATGAAGAGCGAGGGCACCAGGTGCTCGGGCAGGTGCTGGCGGGCGAAGTCGCGCAGCGCGGCGGGCTCCAGCGCCTGGCCGTCGTGCAGCACCACCCACGCCACGAGCCTGCCGTCGCCGGATGTGTCGGGCCGGGCCCCGGCCACCGCCTGGAGCACGCTCGGGTGACGCACGAGGATCGCCTCCACCTCGCCGGGCTCGATGCGGAAGCCACGCACCTTCAGCTGGAAGTCGGTGCGGCCCAGGAAGTCGAGCGTCCCGTCGGAGCGCCAGCGCGCGAGGTCGCCCGTGCGGTACATGCGCGAGCCGGGGAGTCCGGAGAAGGCATCCGGCACGAAGCGCTCGGCGGTCAGCTCCGGGCGCGCCAGATAGCCGCGCACCACGCCGTCGCCCGCGATGAAGAGCTCACCGGGAACGCCCACGGGCACGGGCTGGCCCCGAGCGTCCAGCACGTACAGGCGCGTGTTCGCGATGGGCGCGCCAATGGAGAGGGTGGCGGGCTGTGCATCGCCGGTGACGGCGTGCGTGGAGGACCAGACGGTGGTCTCCGTGGGCCCGTACATGTTGCGCAGCACGGCGGCGGGCAGGGCGTCGCGCAGTTGGACGGCGAGTGCTCCGGGCAGGGCTTCGCCGCCGACGAGCAGGTGCCGCAACGTCCCCAACGACGAGACGGCGTCGGGCGCCAGCACGAGCGAGCGCGCGAAGGCGGGCGTGCACTGCAGGTGGGTGATGGCGTGCTGGCGCAGCAACCGCGCGAGTGGAGGCGCGGCGCCCCGAGCCGCGGCCTTTTCGTCGTGGAGGACGACCTGGAAGCCGCGCGTCAGCGTCCAGAGGAGCTCCAGGACGTGGATGTCGAAGGAGATGCTGGTGACGGCGAGCCAGGTGCCCGGAGTGGACGTCCCCAGCACCGCGTCCATCGCCTCCAGGAAATGGGAGAGCGTGTGGTGAGGCACCATGACGCCCTTGGGGCGGCCCGTGCTTCCCGACGTGTAGATGACGTAGGCCCGCGTCCCGGGCAGGGCGGCGCCCGGAGCGTGCGCGGCCTCGCCGTCGCCGGTCTCCTCCATGAAGACGACGTCGAGCCCGTCCGCGGGCACCGCGTCCCGCAGCGACTGCTGGGTGACGAGCACGCGGGCTTGCGAATCGCGGAGCATCCAGGTGAGGCGGTCCGCGGGGTAGTCCGGATCCAACGGGAGGTAGGCGCCCCCGGCGTGGAGGATGGCGAGCATCGCGACGACCATGTCCGGTGCGCGGCGGGCGCACAGGGCCACGGGCTCATCCGGGCGCACGCCCCGCGCCTGGAGCCTGCGCGAGAGGCGCAGGACGCGCTGGTGGAGCTCCCGGTAGGTGAGGCGGTCTTCCCCGGAGACGAGCGCGACCGCGTCCGGCGTGCGGAGGGCCTGGGCTTCGAAGCGGGCGTGGGCATTCGTGGCGTCGAAGGGACGGGCCGTGTCGTTCCACGCAAGGAGCACCTGCTCGCGCTCCTCGCGCGGGAGCAGGGGCAGGTCATGCACGCGCGTGTCTGGCGCGAGGACGACGGCCTCCAGCAGCACGCGCAGGTGGCCCACGAGCCGGCGGATGGACTCCTCGCGGAAGAGGGCGGTGCTGTACGTGACGGAGCCGACCAGGCCCTGGGGCGAGTGCGTGAAGACGAACGTGAGGTCGAACTTCGCGGATGTGCCCGAGTCCTGTGCGACGGGACGCAGGGTCAGGGTGTCGGGCCGCGCACCTTCCGCCGCGCGGGGCGCGTTCTGGACCATGAGCATCACCTGGAAGAGAGGTGAGCGGCTCAGGTCGCGCTGGGGCTGGAGCTCCTCGACGAGCTTCTCGAAGGGAATGTCCTGGTGCGCGTAGGCGCCGAGGGTGGCCTCGCGCATGCGGCCGAGCAACTGCACGAAGGTGGGGGCGTCATCCAGCCGGGAGCGCAGCGCGAGCGTGTTGATGAAGAAGCCAATGAGGCCTTCGAGCTCCGCGAAGCGGCGGCCGGCGATGGGCGAGCCGATGACGACGTCGTCCTGGCCGGAGTGGCGCGCGAGCAGCGTCTGGGTGGAGGCCAGCAACGCCATGAAGAGCGTGGCGCCGTGCTGCTGCGCCAGGGTCTGGAGGGCGTGCGAGAGCTCCGGGGGAAGCAGGAAGGGGACGGAGGCGCCGCGGAAGGACTGGACGGCGGGACGGGGGAAGTCGGTGGACAGCTCCAGTGCACGCGGCGCACCGGCCAGGTGCTGGCGCCACCAGGCGCGCTGACGCTCGAGGGCGTCCCCCTGCAACCAGTCGCGCTGCCAGAGCGCGTAGTCGGCGTATTGCAGGGGCAGCGCGGCCAGGGGGGAGCCAAGGCCCTGGCGGAAGGCGCGGTAGAGGGCGTCCAGCTCGCGCACGAGGATGCTCATGGACCAGCCGTCGGAGACGATGTGGTGCATCGTCACGAGCAGCATGTGCCGGTGCTCGGCGAGTCGCAGCAGCGAGGCTCGCAGCAGTGGGCTACGGGCGAGGTCGAAGGGGCGCAGGCCTTCGGCGCCAGCAAGACGCCGGGCCTCGGCTTCGCGCGCGTCTGGAGCCAGGTGCTCCAGGTCCTGCACGTCCAGGGTGAATTCGGCGGTGGCGTGGAAGCGTTGGACGGGTTCGCCCGCGTGCGCATGGAGCGTCGTGCGCAGGGACTCGTGACGTTGGAGGAGTTCGCGGAAGGCGCGCTCCAGGGCCGCGAGGTCCAGCGGCCCGTCCAGGTGCAGGGCGCTCGGGATGTTGTACGTGGCCGTCCCCGGCTGGAGTTGCTCCAGGAACCACAGCCGCTGCTGAGCGAACGACAACGGTGCTTCGTCGCCCCGGTCGACCGCGCGGGGCGGCGGCAGGGCGGAGCCCTCGGTGGCCCGCAGCGCCTCCTCCACGCGCAGGGCGAGCCGGGTGAGCGTGGGGGCTTCGAAGAGGGCGCGAAGGGGCAGCTCGATGCCGAACGTGGTGCGGATCCGCGAGACGAGCTGGGTGCCCAGCAGCGAGTGGCCGCCCACCTCGAAGAAGTCGTCCTCACGTCCGATACGGTCCACCCGGAGCAACTCGGTCCAGAGGCTGGCGAGCAACTCTTCGGTGGGGGTGCTTGGAGGCATGTACCGTCCCCGCTCCTGCACGGAAGCATCGGGAACGGGGAGGGCCTTGCGGTCGACCTTGCCGTTGGGGGTGAGCGGCAGGGCCTCCATCACGACGAAGGCGGTCGGCACCATGTGACCGGGCAGTTGCTGCTGGAGGTGTGCCCGCAGCGCCGCGGCGTCCATCGCCAATCCACCGGTGGCGACATAGGCGACGAGGCGCTTGTCGCCGGGCACGTCCTCGCGAGCCATCACGAGCGTCTCGGCGACACCGGGCAGCCGTTGCAGCGCGGACTCCACTTCGCCGGGCTCGATGCGGAATCCGCGCACCTTCACCTGGAAGTCGGTGCGGCCCAGGAACTCCAGCGAGCCGTCCGCGCGCCAGCGGGCCCTGTCACCCGTGCGGTAGAGGCGTTCGCCGGGCGAAGAGGTGAAGGCGTTGGGAACGAAGCGCTCGGCGGTGAGGTCGGGCCGACGCAGGTAGCCCCACGCGAGGCCGGCGCCCCCGACGAAGAGCTCACCGGCCACGCCCACGGGCACGGGCCGCTGGTGGGTATCCAGCACGTATACGGTGGACTGGCCGATGGGCTTGCCGATGGGCACCGCATGCCCGACGGGTGACGCCGGGCCCATGATGTGGGCGGTGGAGGCGGTGGTGTTCTCGGTGGGGCCGTAGCCGTTGATGAGGACGGAGCCGGGAGCGAGCTTCGCCAGGTGCTGACGGGCGCGCTCGGCGGGCATCACGTCGCCACCGATCATGAGCTGGGAGACACGCGCGAGGGTGTCTCCCTGGTGGAGGGCCATCTGCTCGAAGAGGGCGGTGGTGAGGACGACGCTCGTGGGGGCGTGACGGCGGAAGAAGGCCGCGAGCTCCTCCAGCGAGAGCGAATGCGGTGGCGCGAGCACCAGCTGGGCGCCGTGAAGCAGGGCGCTCCAGATTTCCATCGTGGAGGCGTCGAAGGCAGTGGGCGCGAGCTGGGAGTAGCGGTGCTCCGGGCCGAAGCGGAAGTAGGACGCGCCGCACACCAGCCGCACGACGCCGCGGTGGGGCACCATGACGCCCTTGGGCCGTCCGGTGGAGCCGGAGGTGAACATGACGTAGGCGAGGCTGTCCGCGGACGCAGGCACGGCAGGCGCGTGCGTGGGCTTGCGCGCGAGGAGTGGCGCGTCGTCGTCCATCAGGAGGGAGGAGCCGAAGAAGGACGGGAGGCTCTGCTCCCAGTCGGAGCGAGTCACCAGCACGGGAGCGCCGGAGTCTTCCAGGAGCATGGCGAGGCGCTCGTGGGGGTAGCTCATCTCCAACGGGACGTAGGCGGCGCCGGCCTTGAGGACGCCGAGGATGGCGACGATGAGGTCGAGCGAACGCCCCAGGCCCAGCGCCACGAGAGTGCCCGGATGCACGCCCAGGCCGATGAGGGCGTGGGCGAGCTGGTTGGCGCGCTCGTCCAGTTGCCGGTAGGTGAGGGCGTCGTCACCGAAGAGGACGGCCAGCGCGTCCGGCCTTTCGCGAGCCTGGTCCGCGAAGCGCTGGTGGATGGAGGTCTCGTGGGGAAAGGGCGACCGCGTGTCGTTCCACTGCACCAGGAGTTGGTGCAGTTCGTCCTGGGAGAGCATGGCCGCGGAGGCGAGCGGCGCTTCGGGATGGGCGACGAGCGCTTCAACGAGGGAGACGAAGTGCCGCGCCATGCGTTGCGCGGTGGTGGGAGCGAAGAGGGCGGTGTTGAATCCGAGCGATCCGTCGAAGCCGTCGGAAGACTCGGAGATGAACAGCTCCAGCTCGGCCTTGACGTTGTGGCCTTCCAGCTCCAGTCCTCGCAAGGCGAGCCCGGGGACCTGGAGCGAAGGCATGGACGTGTTCTGCAGGGCGAAGAGCGCCTGGAAGAGCGGCGGCCGCGTCAGGTCACGCTGAGGACGCAGCTCCTCCACGAGGCGCTCGAAGGGGACGTCCTGGTGGGCGTAGGCGCCCAGGGCCGCCTCGCGCACCTGCTGGAGCAACTGGCGGAACGAAGCCTTCGACGCGACGTGGGAGCGAAGGACGAGCGTGTTGACGAAGAAGCCGATGAGGCCTTCGGTCTCCGCATGCGTGCGGCCCGCGATGGGTGAGCCAACGCTGATGTCCTCCTGGCCTGAGTAGCGCGACAGCAGCACCTGGAAGGCCGCCATGAGGAGCATGAAGGGGGTGACCGCTTCACGTTGGGCGAGCGCCTTGAGTGCACCCGCGAGCGGCAGGGGCAGCCGCAGCGGTTGCATGCCTCCATGCGACGACTGCACGGCGGGGCGTGGGAAGTCGATGGGCAGCTCCAGCGGAGCGGCATCCGCGAGGTGCTGGCGCCAGTAGTCGAGCTGGGCGTCGAGGACGTCGCCCTGAAGCCAGGAGCGCTGCCACACGGCGTAGTCGGCGTACTGGACGGGCAGCTCGCGCAGGGGCGACGGCAGGCCTTCGGAGAAGGCTGCGTAGAGCGTGGCCACCTCCCGGACGAGGACACCGCGGGACCAGCCGTCGGAGACGATGTGGTGCAGGGTGAAGACGAGCACGTGCTCGGTGGGTGCGAGCTTCAACAGCAGCGCGCGCACGAGCGGACCGGAGGCCAGGTCGAAGGAACGCTGGGCCTCGGTGGACGCCAGTCGCCGTGCTTCGTCGAGGGCGGCCTCGCCCAGGGGGCTGAGGTCCACCATGGGCAGGGGCAGGTCCGTGGGTGAAACGATGCGCTGGAACGGCTGACCCTGGTGGGAGGGGAAGCGGGTGCGCAGGGCCTCGTGGCGCCGCACCAATTCGGTGAGGCTGTGGCGCAGGGCTTCGAGGTGCAGCTCACCTTCCAACCGCAGGATGGACGGGACGTTGTAGGTGGACGCGCCGGGGACGAGCTGATCCATGAACCACAGGCGCTGCTGAGCGAAGGACAGCGGCAGCGCTTCCGTGCGCGGTGCACGCACCAGCGGAGGCGCTTGAATGCCGGAGGCTTGCTTCCCCGCGTCGTCGATGCGACGCGCGAGGTCCGCGAGGCTCGGGGCTTCGAAGACGGAGCGCAGGGGCAGGTCCACGCCGAATGCCGCGCGCACGCGGGCTACGAGCTGCGTGGCCAGGAGGGAGTGGCCGCCCAGCTCGAAGAAGTGGTCTTGCGCGCCCACGCGAGGCAGGCGCAGCACTTCCGCCCAGACGGACGCGAGCAGCTCCTCCGTGGGAGTGCGAGGCGCCACGTAGTCGGAGTTCGACGCGGAGGCGTCCGGAGTGGGCAGTGCCTTGCGGTCGACCTTGCCGTTGGGAGTGAGGGGCAGGGCGTCCAGGAAGAGGAAGGCGGAGGGCACCATGTACTCGGGCAGCCGCTGCTTGAGGCTCTCCCGGAGCACGGATGCACCCGAGGCATCCGCGACGACGTAGGCGACGAGGCGGGCTTCACCGGGGGCGTCCTGGCGAGCCACGACGACGGCCTCGTGCACGGAGGGAAGCGTCCGCAGCACGGTGGCGACTTCCTCGGGCTCCACGCGGAAGCCACGCACCTTCACCTGGAAGTCGACGCGGCCGAGGA
>NZ_RAWP01000167.1:0-14113 GCF_003668935.1 Corallococcus sp. AB032C
GGGAGCGGGAGGGCGGGCGTGCGCCGGGCGTGAAAACGGGGAGGCCCGGAGCTAAAGCTAGAGCATGTTCTTCACGTCCCCGAAGAAGTTGAGGCTCCCCACTCCGCAGGAGGCGCTGCCGGGCCGTCCTCAGGAGATGCCGGTTCCGCAGAAGCACACCGTGCTGGGCACCCCGCTGAAGGGGCCAGTGCCGGAGGGCTTTGAAACGGCCGTCTTCGGCATGGGCTGCTTCTGGGGCGTCGAGCGCAAGTTCTGGCAGGTGCCGGGCGTGTACTCCACCTCGGTGGGGTACGCGGGCGGGCTGACGCCGAACCCCACGTACGAAGAGGTCTGCTCCGGGCTCACCGGCCACAACGAGGTGGTGCGCGTGGTGTTCGACCCGGCGAAGGTCACGTACGCGCAGCTCTTGAAGGTGTTCTGGGAGAACCACGACCCGACACAGGGCATGCGCCAGGGCAACGACGCGGGCACGCAGTACCGCTCCGGCATCTACTTCGCGAACGACGCGCAGAAGCGCGCCGCGGAGGAGACGCGGCAGGCGTATCAGGCCGCGCTCAACGCGAAGGGCCTGGGCGACATCACCACGGAGGTCCTGCCCTCGCCGGCCTTCTATTACGCCGAGGATTACCACCAGCAGTACCTGCAGAAAAACCCAGGGGGTTATTGCGGCGTTGGCGGCACCGGCGTGAGCTGCCCGATTGGCATTGGCGTCAGCGCGTAACGTTCGCGCGCACGACGTGAAACACGCGCGCGGAGCGGATCCACCGTCACGGGTTCCGCTCCGCGGGCGCCCTTCACGTAAGAGGGGAATCCTTTAAACTCGCGTTCGTCATGAACACGACGGATGCACCTTCCCGACGCGAATTCCTTGAGCGGTACCTGCGTGATTCCCAGGTCGCCGCGACGCTGATCAACCCCGGCGCGGACATGCCCACGGTGCCGCTGGCGGCGGCGGCGCTGGGCGTGGCGCCCGCGCAGATCGTCAAGACCATCGTCTTCGAGGGGAAGAAGGATGCGTCTCGCGCGTGTCTGGCCATCGCGCCCGGCGACATCCGCATCGCCACCGCGAAGGTGGCCGCCGCGCTCCAGCTCACGCAACTCAAGCTGGCCAGCGCGCAGACGGTGTCGCGGCTCACGGGCTACGCCGTCGGCGGCGTTCCTCCGGTGGGGCACGTGACGCCGCTGCCCGTGGTCATCGACTCGCGCGTGCTCCAGTACGACGTCGTCTTCGGCGGCGGCGGGGATGATCAGCACATGCTGCGCATCTCGCCGCGGGACATCCAGCGGCTCACCGGCGCGGTGGTGGGCGACATCGCCGCGGAGGATGCGGCGGCTTCCCCGGTGGACGCACGATGAGCGCGCAGACCCTGGGCCGCGTTTCGCTGCCGCCCCACCCCGTCCTCTTCCGGCTGTTCTACGAACCGGGCTTCGCGGAGGACCAGCGCACGGTGCTGCCGCACCTGTTGCGCATCGACGCGGCCCACCTGGTGATGCTCGCGCACCGGGGCATCCTCCCCGCGGAGACCGTGGCGCGCCTGTTGTCCGTCAACCGCGACCTGCGGCTGCGCTCGGACGCGGGGGAGACCGTGTTCGAAACGCCCGCGTCGCACCGCGGCCTCTACCTCACGTACGAGAACGAATACATCCACCGGCTGGGAGGCGAGGTCGGCGGATCCGCGCACGTGGCCCGCAGCCGCAACGACATCAACGCCACCGTGACGCGGATGCGGCTGCGCACGGAGCTGCTGGGCGTGCTCGCCGGCTGCGAGTCCCTGTCGCGCACGCTGAGCACGCAGGCGCACGCGCACGCGCGCACGGTGATGAGCTCCTTCACCCACCAGCAGCCCGCGCAGCCCTCCACCTTCGGCCACTACCTGACGGCGGTGCTGTCGGAGTTCGTCCGCGGCACCGCGTGGCTCGCCGCCAGCTACGGCACCGTCAACCGCAGCCCCATGGGCGCCGCGGCCGGAGGTGGCACGTCGTTCCCCATCGACCCGCACCAGGTCGCGCGGCTGCTGGGCTTCTCCGCGCCGGTGCTCAACTCCGCGGACGCCGTCGGTTCACGGGACTTCGTCATCCAGGTGCTCGGGCCCCTGGCGCTCATGGGCACCACGCTCACGCGGCTGGCCAACGACCTGCAGTCCTGGGCCAGCATGGCCTACGGCTTCCTCGACTGGCCGGATGACCTGGTGAGCACCAGCTCCATCATGCCGCAGAAGCGCAACGCCTTCGTCCTGGAGCACATCCGCGGGCAGGCGGTGCACCCCACCGGCGCGCTGATGAACGCCTTGATGGGCCTGAAGAACACGCCCTTCACCAACAACGTGGAGGTCAGCGGTGAAGTCTCCGCGCACCTGTGGCCCGCGCTCCGGGGCATCAGCAAGGCGCTCCAGCTGATGGACCTGCTGCTCCAGCACGTGCGCGTCCGCCCGGACGCGATGCGCGCCTTCCTGGTCCACGCGGACACGACGATGACCGCCGTCGCGGATCACCTGGTCGCGCGGCATGGACTCGCGTTCCGCACGGCCCACGACGTGGTGGCCCGGCTCGTGGCGCGCAAGACGGGCGACACGCCCCTCACCGCCGCGGAGGCCCGGCGCGAGCTGGAGGCGCTGCTCCTGGAAGTCACCTCGCGCGCCTTCACGCTCGACGAGGCGGAGCTGGCGCGCGCGCTGGAGCCCGCCACCTGCGTGGAGGCGTCCGCCCATGGCGGAGGCCCCGCGCCCGCCTCCGTCCTGGCCCAGCTCGCCGCGCTGGAGGACCCGGGCCTCACCGCCTCCCTCCAGGCCTGGCGCGTCGAACAGGAAGACGCGCGCGGACAGCTGGAGCACGCCGTCACCGCGCTTCTCACCGCCTCCGGATTCCCGCCCCCCCAACCCTGACCGCCCGTCCTCCGCCATGCTCAAGGTCTCGTCCGTCCTGGAGTTGATGAAGAACACCCCCCTCGTCTCGCTGCGTGGCCGCGCCGTGAACCGGCCGCGCGCGCAGCTGTGGGGCAAGCTGGAGCTGTCCATGCCCGGGCAGATGAAGGACCGGGTCGCGCTCAAGATGGTGACCGACGCGGAGGCCCGGGGCGACCTTCAGCCCGGCGGCACCATCGTCGAAAGCTCCTCCGGCACCATGGCGGAGGGCCTGGCCCGCGTGGGCACCCTCAAGGGCTACCGGGTCATCATCATCACCGACCCCCGCATCGACGTGAGCACCGCCGCCAAGCTGCGGGCGCTGGGCGCGGAGGTCCTGGTGGTGGACGCCTATCACCCCACCGGAGGCTGGCAGCAGTCGCGGCTGGAGCGCCTGCGGGACGTGCTGCGCGACGTGCCCGGTGCCTTCTGGCCGCGCCAGTACGACAGCCCCAGCAACCCGGGCGCGTACAACAGCGCCATGGCCCAGGAGTTGACCGAGGCGCTGGGCGGCAACATCGCCGCGCTGGTGGCCAGCGTGGGCAGCGGCGGGTCCCTCAGTGGAACGGCCGCCGCGCTCAAGCAGCGCCTGCCGCACGTGCGCGTGGTGGCCGTGGACGCGGTGGGCTCCGTGCAGTTCCACCAGCCCAACCGCCCCCGTCTCCAGAGCGGCCACGGCAACAGCATCATCGCGGGCAACATCAACTATCGCGTCATCGACGAGGCCCACTGGCTGTCCGACGGCGAGGTGTTCCAGGGCTGCCGTGAGCTGGCCCGGCGCGAGGGCATCTTCGCGGGCGGCTCGTCCGGCGCGGTCTACATCGTGGGCTCGTGGCTCGCGGAGCAGTTCGGCCCGGACGCCCACGTCGTGGGCATCTTCCCGGACAAGGGCGACCGCTACGGGGAGACCATCTACTCGGACGACTACCTGGCGAAGCACCACATCGCCGGCCCGGAGTGCGCCGCCGCGGCGGCCCCGCACGCCATCCGCTACGGCGTGGACGTGGCCGAGCGCTGGAGCCACGCGCCGCTGCCCCATGACGGCGGCGTCCCGTACCACGCGCCCGACATCACCCTCAGCGGCGACCTCACACGGGAGCTGGGGCTGTGATGCGCGCCCACTTCGCCTTCATCGAGAGCAACACCACGGGCACCGGCAAGCTCGCCGTGGAGCGGCTGGTGGCCCAGGGACAGCAGGTCACCTTCATCACCCGCCAGCCCGGCAAGTACCCCTTCCTCGCGAAGCTCGCGGGCAGCCCGGACCTCCAGGTGCTGGAGGCGGACACGAACGACCGGGAGGCGATGGACGCCTGCGTGCGGGCCCTGACGGCGCGCACGCGCGTGGACGCGCTCCTGACCTTCTCCACGTTCTACGTGCCCCTGGTGGCCTGGCTGGCCGCCCGGTACGGCTTCCGCTACCTCCACCCGGACGCGGCCCGCATCTGCCATGAGAAGCACGAGGCCCGGAGGGTGCTGAGCGCCGCGGGCCAGCCCACCCCGGAGTTCTGGCTCGTCACCTCCGAGGCCCAGGCGCTCCAGGTGAGCCGCGAGGCCACCTACCCCTGCGTGGTGAAGCCCACCGCGGAGAGCGGCAGCACCGGCGTACGGCGCGTGGATTCGCCCGAGGCGCTGCTCGCGCACTACCGGTCGCTCGCGTCGCGCCGGGTGAACGAGCGCGGCCAGGCGCTGGCCGGCGAGGTGCTGGTGGAGGGCTTCCTCACCGGGCCCGAGTTCAGCGTGGAGACGGTGACGCTCGCCCGGGGCGACACGCGCGTCATCGGCGTCACGCGCAAGCACCTGTCCGCCCCGCCCCACTTCGTGGAGCTGGGCCACGACTTCCCGGCGCCCCTCGACGACGGTGAGCGCCAGGCGCTCGAGCGCGCCGTGGTGGCCGCGCTGGACGCGGTGGGCTTCGACCTGGGCCCCGCGCACACGGAGATCCGCCTCTGCGCCCAGGGCCCGGTGGTCATCGAAATCAACCCGCGGCTGGCGGGCGGGATGATTCCGGAGCTGGTGCGCCACGCGACCGGCATCGACCTGCTGACGGTGCTGCTGGAGCAGTTGCTGGGGCGGCCCGTGGACCTGACGCCCCGCCAGAAGGCCACGGCCTCCATCCGCTTCCTCACCGCGTCCGGCGCGGGGCGGCTCGCGGCGGTGCACGGCGTGGAGGACGCACGCCAGGAGGACGGCGTGCGCGAGGTGTCCGTGGACAAGGCCCCGGGCGTCACCGTGCGTCCGCCGGAGAGCTCTGGCGACCGGCTGGGCCACGTCATCGCGAGCGGCGAAGACCGCGCCCACGTGGAGCGCGCGGTGACGCAGGCGCTGGGGCGGATCCGCTTCCACGTGGTGGCCCCGGAAGCGGCGGCGTGAAGGCCCGCGCGTGAGCCCTCGCCTCGCCAGCCTCGCGGCCGCGGTCCTCACCGCGCTCACCGCCGCCCTCGCCCTGCACTTCGCCTCCGCGCCCACCGCGCTGCCCGCGACAGCGCCCCCGGAGGTGTTCTCCGCGGGGCGTGCACGCGAGCACCTGGCGCGCATCGCGGCCCGTCCGCATCCCGTGGGCTCGCAGGCCCACCGCGAGGTGCGCGAGTACCTGGTGGACACCGTGCGCGGCCTGGGCGTCACACCGGAGGTGCAGGCCACGGCCGCCATCCACCCGGACATGGAGGAGAACTCCATCCCGGGCGCCACCGTCCACAACGTGCTTGCCCACGTGAAGGGCCAGGACAGCCGCGGCGTCATCGCCATCGTCGCGCACTACGACTCCGTGCCCACGTCGCCCGGGGCCTCGGATGACGGGGCCGGCGTGGCGGCGATGCTGGAGACGCTGCGGGCGCTGCGCACGGGCCCGCCGCTGCGCAACGACGTCCTCTTCCTCTTCACGGACGCGGAGGAGACGGGGCTCGTGGGGGCGCGGGCGTTCGCGTTCCATCACCCGCTGGCGGAGCAGGTGTCCGTGGTCCTCAACTTCGAGGCCCGGGGCTCGCACGGGCCCTCGCTGATGTTCCAGCCGGGCCCCGGCAACCGCTGGCTCATCCAGCATCTGGCGCGCTCGGGGGCACCCGCCCAGGCCAGCTCGCTCTTCGACGAGGTGTACCGGCGGCTGCAGAACGACACGGACTTCACCGTCTTCCTCCAGCGGGGGAAGACGGGCCTCAACTTCGGCTTCCTCGACGGGTTCATGCGCTACCACGCGCGCACGGACGACCTCGCCCACTTCGGCCTGGACAGCCTCCAGCACCACGGCGAGGTGATGCTCGCGCTCGCGCGGCACCTGGGCGACGACGCGCTGGAGCCGGCGCCTCCGGAGGACGCCGTCTACTTCAACGCCGGGCCCTTCCTCGTGCACCACGCGGCCTCCTGGGCCGCGCCCATCGCGCTGCTGGCGCTGCTCGCGGTGGTGGTGGCGCTCGTCATGGGACTGCGCCGTGGCCGGCTGCGCGCGTCCGGACTGACGTGGGGCGCGGGCGCGGTGCTCGCGGCGGCGGTGGCGGGCGCGGCGGCGGTCCAGGCCGCGTGGTGGGGGGTGCTGCGCGTCGACGGGGGGCTGGGCGTGCTGCCGCAGGGCGACGCCTACCACGGCGACCTCTTCATCGCGGGGCTGCTGGCGCTCACGCTGTCGACGGTGGTCGGCGTCCAGGCACTCTTCCTGCGCAGGGCACGCGTGGAGGAGCGGGTGGCGGGGGCCGGCGTCCAAGCGCGCTTCCCGCGAGGAGCGCTCTCGGAGGAGTTGGTGGCGGGGGCGCTCGCGGTGTGGGCCGTGCTGGGCGTGGCCAGCGCATTCGTGGCGCCGGGCCTCAGCTACCTGTTCGCGGTGCCCGCACTCTTCGGCGCGTTGGCGCTCGGAGGACGGCTTCGCGGGTCGCCGGAGCAGCCCTCCGCGCGAGGCCGCCTGCTGCTGGCCGTGAGCGCCGTTCCAGCCCTGATGCTGTGGGTGCCGCAGGTGCTCAACCTCTACGTCGCGCTGACGCTCGCCCTGGCACCGGTGGCGACGCTGGCGGTGGCGCCCTGGCTCGCGCTGCTGTGGCCGCAGGTCTTCGCACCGATGGCGCGCCCCGGCCGGACGGTGGCGCTGCCCGTGCTCGCGCTGGCGTGCGTGCTGCTGGGCGTGGGCGTGGTGCGGGAGCGCTTCGACGCGAGCGACCCGCGCCCCAGCAGCGTCGCCTACGCCGTGGATGCAAACCGGGGCGAGGCGTACTGGCTCTCCAGCGACTTCGAGGTGGACGCGTGGGCCTCGCGCTTCGTGAGCGCGGATGCTCCGACGCGCCGCCTGGACAGCTACCTGCCCCGCTTCTGGCGCGACGTGCGCGTGGCGCCCGCGCCCCACCGGCCCCTGCCGGCCCCCAGCGTGCGCGTGTCGCGAGACGAGACGCGGGATGGACTGCGGCGGCTGGTGCTCCACGTGGAGTCCGTGGAGCGGGCGCCACTGCTCCAGGTCCGGTTCGGGGCGGGCACGCCGCTGCGGGCGCTGACCATCGCCGGCCAGCCGGTGGACGCGAGCGCCGTGGCCCGGCTGCGCGACGTGCCGGGCGGCGGGCTGCTGGAGTACTGGGACGTGCCCCCGGGAGGCCTACCGCTGGAGCTCACCGTGCCCGAGGGCACGAAGGTCCAACTCCGCGCGACCGCCGTGCGCTTCGACCTGGACCTGGCCCCCGGCGCGCCCGCGGCCCAACGTCCGGAGGACACCATGCCGGTGCCCTTCGGCTTCGCGGTGACGGACGAGACGCTGGTGAGCGTGACGGGCGAGTACTGACGCCTCAGAGTCCCGGCACGGCCCCGCGCAGCTTCCGCCAGAGCACCTGGATGACAGCGGGGTAGCCAGCGCGGATGAAGAGATGCCCCCCGGGCAGCATGTGCTGGGAGAACGCGCCGCGCGTCCGCTCGCGCCACGCGGCCAGCTCCTCCCGGGAGACGGCCGCGTCATCCAGCCCTCCGAACGCGGAGAGGGGAACGTCCACCGGCTCACCGGGCCCGGGGGCCGCGCTCTCCGCCAGCTGGAGGTCCGCGCGCAGCAGGGGTCCCCACGCATCCAGGAGCCCCGCGTCCGGGAGTCCGTCGAAGGCCCCCGCGCCCAACTGGCGCACCACCTGGAGGAACTCCGGCTCCGGCAGCGCGTGCAGCAGGGGGCCCGTGCGCGGCAGGCCGGGCGCGGGCGCGCCGGAGACGAAGAGGTGCAGCGGCGCGGGCCCGCCCCGCTGGCGCAGGCGCCGCGTCCACTCGAAGGCCACCAGCGCCCCCAGGCTGTGCCCGAAGAAGGCGAACGGCCGGTCCTCCAGCCAGGGCGACAGCGCCGCGTCCATTTCGTCCAGCAGCGCGTGCAGCGACGTGAAGGGCGGCTCCGTCAGGCGCTCCTCGCGGCCCGGCGGCTGCACCGCGGCCAGCTCCATGCCCTCCGGCAGCACGCCGGCCCAGGGCCGGAACACGGACGCGCCACCGCCCGCGAACGGGAAGCAGAACAGGCGCACGCGGGTGCCAGCGCGGGCCCGGTGCAGGGGCAACCAGGAGGAAGTCACCCCTCTCTTCTACCCTTCCCCCCTGCACCCCTGGAATCATGGCCCCATGGCTCCCTCCAAAGACCTGCATGAAGCCAACCGGCGCTCGTGGAACGAGGCCACCCCGGCGCACAACAGCCACAAGGGCGACCAGGCCCGCGCCCTGCGCGAAGGCCACTGCACCCTCTTCCCCGAGGAGCGGGAGCTGGTGGGGGACGTGCGGGACCGGTCGCTGGTGCACCTCCTGTGCAACAGCGGGCAGGACACGCTGAGCTTCGCGGCCCGGGGCGCGCGCGTGACGGGCGTGGACATCAGCGACGAGGCCGTCGCGTTCGCGCGCTCGCTCTCCGAGGCGTCCGGCCTCCCGGGCACCTTCGTGCGGCAGGACGTCTACGACTGGCTCGCCGCCGCCTCCGCGGAGGGCACTCGCTACGACGTCGCCTTCTCCTCCTATGGCGCGATGTGCTGGCTGTCCGACCTGGGCGCCTGGGCCCGGGGACTCGCGGGCGTGCTCGCGCCGGGAGGCCGCTTCGTCGTCGTCGACTTCCATCCGCTGGCGCTCACGCTCGACGAACAGTGGAGGCTCCACTACCCCTATGGTGGAGGCGTGCACGTGGAGACCGCTGGCGTGACGGACTACGTCGCGCAGGCGCAGGACGCGCTCGTGCCCTGGGGCTTCAAAGAGGGCGTGAAGGACTTCCGCAACCCGCATCCGGACCACACGTTCCAGTGGGGGCTGGGGGAGATCATCACCGCCCTGTTGTCCGCGGGCCTGCGCCTGGAGGCCCTCCGCGAGTACCCGTACGCGAACGGCGCGCGTCTCTTCCCCCGCATGCGCGAAACAGAGGGCCGCCGCATGTGGCCACCGGAGGAGTTGCCCACCATCCCGCTGATGTTCGGACTCGTGGTGATCAAGCCAGCTTGAGCCCCGCGCCTACCCGGCACCTCCTTGTTCGCATCCTGGAATTTGTCTATTTCCAGACATGTGGGGATTTCCATCCGTGTGCGGGGACTGCACAAAGAGTTCGGTGAGGTGGCTGCCGTTCGGGGCCTCGACCTGGAGGTCCGCACCGGCGAGTGCTTCGGACTCCTGGGCCCCAACGGCGCGGGCAAGACGACGACGCTGGAGATCCTCGAGGGACTCCAGACGGCCACCCGCGGCGAGGTCGAGGTGCTGGGGCGCACCTGGGAGAAGGCCGGGAACGCGCTGCGCGAGCGCATTGGCGTGGTGCTCCAGGAGAACCTCCTCTCCGACAAGCTGACGGTGCGCGAGACGCTGGAGCTCTTCCGGTCCTTCTATTCGCAGGGGCCGGACACGGAGGAGCTGCTGGCGCTGCTCCAGCTCACGGACAAGTCCGACAGCTGGGTGGTGCGGCTGTCCGGCGGCCAGCGGCAGCGGCTGTCCATCGCGTGCAGCCTGGCGGGCGACCCGGAGCTCATCTTCATGGACGAGCCCACCACGGGCCTGGATCCACAGTCGCGCCGGGCGCTCTGGCAGCTCATCTCCGCCTTCCGCGCGCGCGGGCGCACCGTGGTCTTCACCACGCACTACATGGACGAGGCGGAGCAGCTCTGCGACCGCGTGGCGGTGGTGGACAAGGGCCAGGTCATCGCGGTGGGCACGCCCGCGGAGCTGGTCGCGTCGCTGGGCGGAGAGCACGTGGTGGAGCTCACCACGCAGCCCGCGCTGGGCCCGCCGGACTTCGAGTCCGTGGCCGGGGTGACGGCCGCGCGCACCACGCTCACGGGCCGCCTGGCGCTGTCGGTGTCGCGGCCCCACCTGGCGCTGCCCTCCATCCTGGCGCGCATCGCGGAGCGCGGCGCGGAGCTGTCCGGGCTGACCACGCGCAACGCCACGCTGGAGGACGTCTTCGTGTCCCTGACGGGGAGGAACCTGCGTGACTGAGCCCACCATGGACGCGGTCGCTGGCGCGCGGCCCGCGCGGGGACGGCGCATGCCGCCGCTGGCGCGCCTGACGCTCACCCGGCTGCGGGAGTTCATCCGCGAGCCGGGCACCCTCTTCTGGACGTTCGTCTTCCCCATCCTCCTCACGGTGGCGCTGGGCAGCGCGTTCAACCACGGCGTGACGCCACGCACGCGCGTGGCGGTGGTGGACGGGCCCGGCGCCGAGCGCGTCGCCGCGGCCCTGGCCGCCCACCCGGGCCTCACGCCCGAGCGCGTCCCGGCCTCCGAGGCGGGCGCGGGCCTGCGGACCGGCCGGTTCGCGCTGCAGGTGACGCCTCCGGAGCAGACCGGGGGCGCGCTGGCCTACCGCTTCGACCCCACCCGCCCGGAGTCTCCCGCCACACGCACCTTCGTGGACGACGTGCTCCAGCGCGACGCGGGCCGCGCCGACGCGCGCCCCGTGAAGGACGACGCGGTGAGCGCGCCCGGCACGCGCTACGTGGACTGGCTGGTGCCCGGCCTCGTCGGCATGAACGTGATGGCCGGCAGCATGTGGGGCATCACGTTCGTCATCGTCCTGGCCCGGCAGCGCCGGCTGCTCAAGCGCTTCGCGGCCACGCCCATGCGCCGCCCGGAGTACCTGCTGTCCTTCGCGCTGGCGCGGGTGGTGTTCGTGCTGTGCGTGGACCTGCCGCTCGTGCTGGGCTTCGCGCGCGTGACGTTCGGCATGCCCATCCACGGCTCGCTCGCGGCGGTGGCGGCGGTGGCGCTGGCGGGGACGTTTGCCTTCAGCGGGCTGGCGTTCCTGTGTGCCTCGCGCGCCCGCACCAGCGAGACGGCCGTGGGCCTCATCAACATGGTGATGGTGCCCATGATGGGGCTGGCGGGCATCTTCTTCGCCTCCAGCCACTTCCCGGACGCGGTCCAGCCGCTCATCCGGGCGCTGCCCCTGAGCGCGATGAACGCCTGCATGCGCGCCGTCATCAACGAAGGCGCGCCGCTGTCCGCGCTGCTTCCGGACCTGGCCATCCTGGGCACGTGGGGCTCCGCGTGCTTCGCCCTGGCCGTGCGCCTGTTCCGCTGGACCTGAGCACTCCCCCCATGCCTCCCGTTCCCCGTCCGCGCCCCCGGGCGCCCGTCCTGTTGGGACTCCTCGCCGTGCTCTGGGCCGCCGCGCCGCGCGCGGAAGGACCGCCCGCATCCGGGGCCATCCAGGCCCGCCGCACGCTCAAGCCCATCCAACTGGATGGCCGGCTGGACGAGGCGGAGTGGGCACAAGCGCCGCTGTTCGACCGCTTCGTGCAGACCTTCCCGAAGAACGGCGCGGCGCCCAGCGAGCGCACCGACCTGCGCGTCCTCTACGACGACGACAACCTCTACGTCGGCATCCTGGCGCGCGACTCGCAGCCCCTGCTCATCAACCGGCAGCTGGGGCGCCGGGACCGGCCCCCGGAGTCGGACTCCGTCACGGTGATGGTGGACAGCGCGCACGACCACCGCACCGCGTACGCGTTCACGGTGAACGCGGGCGGCATCCTCCGGGACGTCCTCTACTTCGAGGACATCAAGTACACCGAGGACTGGGACGCGGTGTGGGACGGCGCCGCCGCGGACCTGCCGGACGGGTGGTCCGCGGAGCTGATCATCCCCCTGCACCTGCTGCGCTTCCCGGAGGCGCCCACGCACACCTTCGGGCTCGCGGTGCGCCGGCAGCTGGCCCGCACGCGGGAGGTCATCGACTCCACCCTCCTGCCGCGCAACGACAACGCCTTCGTGTCCCGCTTCGGGCACCTGGAGGGCCTGGAGCGCATCCCGTCCCGCAGCGGCGTGCAGCTGACGCCCTACGTCGCCGCGCGCTTCGGCATGAGCCCCCGCTACGCGGACCCGGCGCGGCCCACGCCCCGGCTGGGCTCCCCGTCCGCGGACGTGGGCGTGGACCTGCGCGCGGCGCTCACCAGCGACCTGACGCTCACCGCCACGGTGAACCCGGACTTCGGCCAGGTGGAGGCGGATCAGCTCATCCTCAACCTCAGCACCTTCGAGCAGTTCTTCCCGGAGAAGCGCCCCTTCTTCCTCCAGGGCATGGACGTCTTCCAGCCGGTGGGGGAGTCCTCGCAGACGCTCTTCTACACGCGGCGCATCGGCCTGGAGACGCCCATCCTGGCGGCGGTGAAGCTGACCGGAAACCTCACCGACACGCTCCAGGTGGGCGTGCTGGACGCGGTGGTGATGGGCCCCTCCGCGCCCCGGACGGGCCTGACGGGCGAGGACGGCGAAGCGCCGCCGGACCGGCGCATCCGCTTCCACCCGTCCCGGCCGCTGCACCTGGGCCCCAACAACGAGCTGCCCGCGCAGGCGGGCGCCGCGCAGAACTTCCTCACCGTCGTGCTGCGCCAGCAGCCCGTCACCGGCGTGTCCGTGGGCGGCACGTTCGCGGCGGCGACGCCCCTGTCGGACCTGTGCGCGGGCGGCCTGCCCCAGGACCCCGCCGAGCGCGACGCGTGCCGGGTGGCCGGAGGGAACGCGGCGGCGCTGGACTGGGACGTGCGCAGCACGGACGGCGCCTGGGGCGTGCGCGGCCAGCTCACCGGCTCGCGCGTGGCGGGAGGCCCGGAGGCGGGGCGTGCCTTGCGCGACGGCACGCTCCTGCGCCCGGGGGACCTGGGCCTGGGCACCTACGTGAGCGGCGGCAAGCAGGGCGGTGAGCCCTTCCGCTTCGACGTGGGCTACGAGTACCTGTCACCGCGCCTGGAGCTGAGCACCACGGGCTACCAGCCGACCCAGAACCTCCAGGAGGCGTCAGGCCGGGTGTCCTTCGTGCGGCCCACCGGCTTCGGGCCGCTGCTGGACTTCTCCTCCTCCGTGCAGGACATCAGCAGCTGGACCACGGACGGGCGCGGCATCCGCCTCAGCCACAAGCTCACGGTGGGCGCGCTGGCCACGCTGCCCGGCTTCCACGCCGTGGAGTGCGAGCTGGGCCAGCTGACCGGGCGCAGCGACATCCGCGAGATTCCCCTCACCGGCATCCCCTACGAGCGCCCACCGTACCGGTACGCGGCGTGCGCGGGCTCCACGGACAAGAACCGCGCCCTCTCCTTCCAGTTGGACGGCTACGTGGGCCGCATCTCCGCCCCGGCGCCCCTGCCCTCCAAGACGGGCGGCGGCGGCGCGGTGACGATGACGTGGCGCCCCACGCCGCGCCTGGAGACGCAGCTGACCAGTGAGCTGCTGACCAACCTGGACGGGCCCCGCTACGTGGGGGACGAGGACGGCCGGCTCGTGTTCGGCCAGCTGCACCCGCGCGCCGTGTCCTTCACGCTGCGCCAGCTGCTGGTGCTCACCCCGCGGCTCACGCTCCAGGCGTACGCGCAGTTCTTCTCCGCGTACGGCCGCTACGGCCCCTTCTTCGAAGGAACCCCGGACGCGAACGGCCGGCTGCCGCTCGCGCGGCTGACGCCCACCACGACCGCGCTGGACCCGGACTTCCACGAGTCCGCGCTCAACCTCAACGCCGTGCTGCGTTGGGAGTACCGGCTGGGTTCCACGCTGTACTTCGTCTACTCACGCGCCCAGACGGAGCTGCCCACCACGCCGGGCACCACCCAGGTGACCCGCTTGGCGCCCAACCAATTGCTGGACGGCGCCACCACGGACACCTGGTTGTTGAAGTGGTCCCACCAGTGGGGGCTTTGTAACCGTCCGGCCAATGACGTGCCGTGAGGGATTGCCGGGGGCGCGGTTCGCGGCGGACGCTTCCGGGCATGTCGAAGCAGGTGGAGAAGCCGGAGTGGGCGCGGATTGCGGAAGCGTTCGAGGCC
>NZ_RAWP01000168.1:0-13855 GCF_003668935.1 Corallococcus sp. AB032C
GCCATGCCGCGCATGAGCGATGAACGACTCCGCCCGTTGGTGGAGCGATTCGGGCAACTCGTCCGCGAGCACGCTGTCTTCCGAGAGGCCTTCGGACTTATCTGATTCAGATGAGGGGATGCTTCAGCCGCGGACGGCCTGAAAACAGCGGTTGCCCATGAACTCGCCCACTCCGTCAATGTTCCTCACCATGGTGAGTGGGGGTTCTTCGTAGCCGCGTGGGAAGAGCTTGGTAACTCCCAGTTCAGGGAAGCCCCCAAGTACCCGACGGGCCTGGCCGAAGGATTGGTCGACGCTTATAATGCGACCCCGAGCCTCGCTCCTGTCGTGGATCCTGACGACAATCTGCCCAGATTCCTCGTCTCCACCAAATGCAGAGAGAACGGAACGCAAAGCGTCTTCTCGGGAGCGCATAACTGCATCATGCGTTACAAGGCGGAGGTCAAGATCCATACGGAGTATCCGAACCGCCTCCACGAGCGCGCCGTCCTGACTGACGAGGAGTACGGCACGACCCTGTGCGCCACCACTCTGGGGACCAGCTTCAACGCGCCCCCCAACCCGCGTCATGTCGGCCCGGCAGCCGAGGGTAGAGGCGACTGCATCCACAAGATTGTCGTCAGCGACCGGTACGACTTGAAGGCTTGGACGCGGGCACCGACATGTGATCCCATCCGCTCCTACGGTTCCCTCCCTCCGAGGGTTCAACTTCAGGCAGACACCGAACAGTGACGATGAAACACGCCACCGCGAGCATTCCTCGCGGTGGCGCATTTTTCGCACCGTCTCAGCTCAATGCCTCACGACACTTGAGACAAACGTCGTCCCCCTGCCCCACAGCATCCGAGTAGACCCAGCAGCGCGGGCACTTGGTGCCCTTCGCAGGAAGCACCTCCGCGGACAGGGACGCGCCGTCACCGAAGGTCTGTGACACATCCAGCGCCCTCGCTGCCTCGGACGGCGCCTCCGTGAACTCCACCTGACTCACGATGAACAGCCCGGGTAGCTCCGCCAGGTGCGCCTCCAGCAGCTCACGGACGGCGCCCGTGGCGCTCAGCACCACGCGGGCCTCCAGCGACGCGCCGATGCGCTTGTCCCTCCGCGCCACCTCCAGCACGCCCTGTACCGCGCTGCGCACCGCGAAGAGCTTCGCGTAGCGCGCCTCCAGCTCCGGCGGCATCGTGGCCTGCACATCCGAGAAGCCCGCCAGGAACACGCTCTTGGCGAGCTCCCCCGGCAGGTGCTGCCAGGCCTCTTCCGCTGTGAAGCTCATCACCGGCGCCAGGAGCGGCAGCAGCACCGTGAGCACCTCGTGCAGCACGGTCTGCGCTCCCCGCCGCGCGGGCCCGTCCTGCTTCGCCGTGTAGAGCCGGTCCTTCAAGATGTCGAAGTACACGGCCGACAGGTCATTGGCGCAGAAGTCCACCACCGTCGCGTAGACGAGGTGGAACTCGTAATCCTCGTACGCCTGCCGCACCCGCGCGGCCACCTGCGCCAACCTTCCGCGCGCCCACTGGTCCAATGGCAACAGCTTGTCCCCGGCCACCGCGTCCTTCGCCGGGTCGAAGTCGTGCAGGTTGCCCAGCGCGTACCGCAGGGTGTTGCGGATCTTCCGGTATCCCTCCGATAGGCCCTTGAGGATTGCGTCCGACAGGCGCACGTCGTTGCGGTAGTCGCTCGCAGCCACCCACAGGCGCAGCACCTCCGCGCCGTACTGCTGGATGACCTTGTCCGGTGCCACCGTGTTGCCCCGGCTCTTGGACATCTTCTCGCCCTGGCCATCCACCACGAAGCCATGCGTCAGGCACGCCTTGTAGGGCGCCACGTCGCGCGTGCCCACCGACACCAGCAGCGAGGAATGGAACCAGCCCCGGTGCTGATCACTTCCCTCCAGGAACAGGTCCGCCGGCACGCGCTGCCGCTTCGCCAGCACCGCGGACGCCATGCACGCCGAGTCGAACCACACATCCAGGATGTCCGTCTCGCGGTGGAACTCCCCCTTGCCGCAACGCGGGCACGTGAAGTCCTGCCCGAGGAAGTCCTTCACCGGCGTGCGGTACCACACGCCCGCGCCCTCCTTCTCCACCGCCGCCGCCACCCGCTCCATCACCTCCGGAGACACCACCGCGTCGTCGCACCCGTCGCAGTACGCGATGGGAATCGGCACGCCCCAGCTGCGCTGCCGGCTGATGCACCAGTCCGGACGGCCCTCCAACATGCCGCGGATCCGCGACTGTCCCCATGACGGCACCCACTGCACCTGCGCCACCTGTTCCAGCACCACCTGCCGGAACGTCTGCGTGCCGTGGAACGGCGCGTCCATCGGGATGAACCACTGATAGGTCGCCGCCTGGATGACCGGCTGGTGGCAGCGCCAGCAGTGCGGATAGCTGTGCGTGACGGTGTCCGACTTGTCATTGAGCAGCGCGCCCTGCTGCACCAGCAAATCCAACACCACCGGGTTCGCCTCGAACACGCGCCGGCCCGCAAGCACCTCGCCCACCGTGTCGTCGTAACGGCCGTCCGCGCGCACCGGGTTGTAGATGTCCAGGCCGTACTTCAGGCCGACCTCGTAGTCCTCCTGGCCATGTCCCGGCGCCGTGTGCACCAGCCCCGTGCCCGCGTCCAACGTGACGTGCTCTCCCAGCACCACACGCCCCTGCCGCTCCAGGAACGGGTGCTGATACGTCACGTGCTCCAGGTCCTCGCCCGTCGCGTACGCGAGGATGCGGGACGGATCCACCAGCGCCGGAGACGAAACCTCGCCCGTGGGCAGCTGCACGTGCTTCACGGCCAGCTCGTCCGACTTCACCTCCGCCAGCACCTTCGCCAGCAGGTCCTTCGCCACGCAGAGGACACGGTCCTCCAGCCGGTAGAAGACGTATTCGAACTCGGCGTTCACCGCGATGGCCAGGTTGGCTGGCAGCGTCCATGGCGTGGTGGTCCAGATGACGAAGGACACACGCTGCCCCTTCAGCTGCGGCAGCTTGTCCACCAGCGCCGGCCCCGCGTCGAAGGCCACGTACGCGGATGGCGACGTGTGCTCCGCGTACTCCACCTCCGCCTCCGCGAGCGCGGTCTGGTCCTGGAGGCACCACGCCACGGGCTTCTTGCGCCGGTACAACATGCCCCGGCGCGCGAACGCGGCCAGTTCGCGGACCTCCTGCGCCTCGTAGCTGAAGTCGAGCGTCCGGTAGGGCGCATCCCACGTCCCGAAGACGCCCAGCCGCTGGAACTCCGCGCGCTGGATGTCCACGAACTCCAGCGCGTACTCGCGGCAGCGCTCCAGCAGCGCGTCGCGCGACAGCGTGCGCTTGTCCAGCTTCTGTTCCTTGAGACGCTTCTCCACGGCCTGCTCGATGGGCAGACCGTGGGTGTCCCAGCCGGGGATGAAGTCACATGGGCGTCCGGAGAGGTTCCGGAACTTCACCACGATGTCCTTCAGCACCTTGTTGAGTGCATGCCCGGCGTGCAGGTGGCCGTTGGCGTACGGCGGCCCGTCCGCCAGCACGAAGGGCTCACGGCCCGCGTTCTTCGCGAGCAACTGTGTCCACACGTCCTGCTCCCGCCACCAGGCGAGCAGGCGCGGTTCGAGCTGGCCCAGGTTCCCCTTCATGGGGAACTCCGTGCGCGGCAGGTGGACGGTGGCGTCGAGGTCCTTGCGGGAGGGGGCGTCGCTCATGGCTTGAGCGCCCGTAACACCCTCCCGCCGGTCCTTCAATCACACCCGAGGACTCACTCGTCGTGGTGGTCGTCGCCGTGTTCGTGCGTGTGCGGCTGGGGCGTGTTCTTGCCCTTGCCCTTGGGACACTTCTTGGCGCACTTCGCCTTCGTGGCCTGGAACGCCTTGGTGCACTTATCCGTGCAGTTCCTGTCCTTGGCGGAGCACTTCTTCACACAGGCCTGCATCGTGGGGCCAGCGTTGATGGAGCACTTCTCGTCGCACGTCTGCGCGAGCGCCTGGGGCGCCACCAGCACCGCGCCCAACGCCATCAGTCCCAGCCAACCCCTCACCGCGATACGCGTCGTCATGTCGCTCTCGTCTTCCCTTGCCCGAATGGCGTCACTCGCCCGGGCGAATGTCATCGTCCGCCGCCACGGCCCGGCGCACCAGCCGCACCGCCACCGGACCTTCCTTGGTGACGCCCAGGGTGAGCGAGACCTCCTCCGTGGAGGACTTGAACACGCGGGGTTGGATCTCCTTGAACCCCGCCTGGGTGAGCACCTCGCGGTAGAAGGCTTCCACCTCCGCTGTCGTCTTGCCCGGCACCGAGTAGCTCACCGTGTGCGAGCCCTCCGTCTGAGCCGTCAGCACCCCGGAGCCGCCGGGGAAGACAGGCAGCCCGGCCGGCTGCGGGGCCTTCGCCGCGCCCAGGTTCGCCTGCCCCAGGAACACCGTGGTGGTGCCGTCCGGGTTCACCTGGAGGATGGCCGTGTAGGAGATGAAGTTGCGCGTGTCGAGGCCCGTCACCATCGGCTCGCGCAGGAGCTGCGGCTGCTTGTACGCCTCCTGCACCGAGAAGCCCCAGGACTGGAAGCGGTCCACCACGCTCTGGAGGATGACCTGCGCCTTCTCCTTGCTGCGCACCGCGAGCAGCTTCACCGGCACGCCATTGGCGTCCACCTGGCCCGGCACATCCACGACGCTGACGGTCTTCGGAATGTCCCAGGTGAAGTTGGCCCGCTGCGCCCAGGCAGGAGCGGAAAGCCCCAATACCAGCGTCAGGGCCGCCCCACGAATCGCGCGCATCATCCCGCCCCTCCTACCCGCCGCGGTGCGAACGCGCGGCCTTGACGGACTTGCCCGACTTCGGACCCGTGTCGCCCTCCGGCTTGGGGCAGCGGGACTTGCACTGGTTGAACTGGGCCTGGAATTTCTGCGCGCAGCGCGCGGAGCAGGTGCGGCTGCTGTCCTTCGCGGACCCCGGGCTGCTCGGCGCCGGACAGGCGGTGATGCAGGCGTTGAGCGTGTCCCCGTTCTTCGTCGCGCAGTCCGTGTTGCATGAGTTGCTGTCCGCACGCGCGGGAGACGCCGTCAGGCAAACGCCCAGAACCAACGCCAGCACTCCACCCGACAGCAGGCTTCGCATCTTCATCTTCAGCAATCCTTTCCAAGAAAGCAGCCGTTACGGTCCAGATAGCCCAGACCGTAATGGGGCGTGGTGATGCCAATCAGCGCGCCGGGCGACGTGTTCCAAATGTTGCCCAGGGGCGTCAGCTTGATCCAGGCCTGCATGAATTGGCTCTCCTCACCCGCCGCGCTCATCCAGAAGGTGTTCTCCCGCTGCATCAAGACCAGGGGCGGCAGCGGGTTCATGAAGAGGGCGTCCATCGCCAGGAAGCTGGCGTAGGTCGGGATGGGCAGCGTGGTGGGCTCGTAGACGCCCTTCGTGGCCGAGTAGAACGGCCCGTTGGTGCACGGCAGCGCCAGGTCCTGGAACAGCAAGCAAATAGAGGATTCGACCTCGTTCGACAGGCCCCAGTCATCCACGAGCATGGAGAAACTGCCCCGGCAGGTGCCGCCCACCGCGCGGCCGATGCCACACACCTGGATGTTGGCGTTGGCCGCTTCCTGGTGCTGCTCGTTGTACAGGCCCGTCTCCGAGGACTGATCCAAGAACCGGGTGGGAATGTTCCAGGAGCTCAGGTTCGCCTGGGACGTGCACGCCGTGCCGCCCTCGTCGCGGTACATCAACCGGGTCAGCACGGGGCCATCCCAGTCCAGGCCCCCGTTCCGGCGGCAGTTCACGCGCAGGCCCGACCCCTGGGTGAACACCTGCGTGATGGTGTCGCCGTGGTTCACGGACGACAGGCCGTTGAAGTCCGCGTAGCGCGCCTGCGCGTCCTCGCCCGCGCTCCGCATGGAGTCATGCGCCGAACCGTAGTCCAGAGGGATGTCGTGCATCTCCCCGTGCGTACCGTTCCACAGCGCGGACACCGCAGCCTCCTGCACCTTCAGCGACAGGAAGCCCACCTCCGCGAAGTGGATGCCGAACACCAGGATGGTGATGAACAGCGTCACGCCGAGGGCCGCCTCGACGATGGACTGGCCCCGCGCCTGCCGGCGGTGACGACGAAGGTGGCGGTGCATCACTGGAACCCCCTGAAGCCCACGCGCCGCAATTCCTGGATGGTGGCGGCGGAGGAAGGAGAGCTGGAACCCAACGTGTCGATGGCGTCCTGCAGGCCCGACTCGTCCGTGTCCACCGGCACCAGCGTGGCGCGCCAGTACGGGTTGAGCAGGTTGGGCGGTTCACTCCAATGGGAGATGCCCAGGCTGCGGCCACGGTGGTAATACGCGATGCCCGTGGACAACGCCGTCTGGACGCCCAACGGCGTGACGCCGTCCGCCATGGTGACGCTGGTGTTGTCGAACTTGCCCGCGTTCGGGTTCGGATTGGCCGCCTTGAAGCGGAAGCGGAACGCCAGGTTCCACGGGTCCTGATCCATCGCGGACATGGTGCTGCGGTCGCGCTGGATGACCGCGAAGTTCTTCGGCTGCCCGAAGTTGTTGTCCGCGCCGTTGGGCCACAGCTCCGTCAGGTTGTAGTCCAGGAACGGCGGCCAGATGCCCGGGCAGCTGGACGGGCCGCCCAGACACGGCGCCAGCATGTGCCGCGCGAAGGGCGCCGGATCCGTGCCGCCAAACCACATATGCGTGGGCGTGGGCATGACGCCACCGGAGGCCGCGAACAGGGCAAGGGTCGGGACCGTACCGCCCACCATCACCGGGCATGGCGGTCCACCGCCATGCGCGATGTGGTTGTAGATGAAGGCCACGACGCCCTCGTCTTCGGCCGTGACGGCGGGAGCGTAGGGGGGAAAGAGCCCGTACTGGAGGATCGGCTTGCCGAAGTGGGCCGTGCCCGCGGCGAACGGAAGCGTGACGATATCCGGCGGCATGATGACGAAGGCCAGGTTCGCCTCGTGCGCGATGTACTGCTCGATGGTCCGCGACGTGACGAAGGTGAAGCCACGGCTTCCCATGGCCGCGTCCACGCTGTGGGCCACCGTCAGCGGCAGCGGATCACAGACCGCGCCGCCACCCAGGCACGCCGTGTTGTCCGCCAGCTCCTTCTTGGAGATGTTGCCCGCGGATGGCGCCCGCCACCCCGCGTCGCGAGGGTTCTTCCCCGCCACCAGGTCTCCCAGGATGTCGTTGGCGAAGCCCTGGTCGTTCACCTTGTCCTTGAGGCTCCTGAAGTCCGCATACGAGGAGGCGTACAGCGCGCCCGCGGCCAGCTGGTGCAGACGCATCTGCAGACCCACCATCGGATCCATCGCCTGGAACACGGCCTCCACACGCAGGTCCTCGCGCTGGAGCATGGTCATCAGCCGGCCCAGGTCCGTCACCCCACGGATGCCGCACTGACACATGCGGGCGCAGAAGCCGTTGGACCAGGCGCAGGGGCAGCCCGCGGTGGCGAACGCCTGGTAGACGGGCACCCACGCCGCGTAACCGAACTTCGCCGCGTTCAGCTCGCCCCGGTAGAGGCTCGCCCAGTTCAAGAGGCTGGCCGCGCCGGCGTTCGCCACCATGTGGGCGATCTCCGCGCGGTTGCTGACGGCGATGGTGTTGAACGTGCGGGCCGTGGCCACCGCGTTGGAGTACGCGGCCGCGTCCGCCACCGTCTGCACCTCGATGCGCTCGCGCACCTTCATGGTGAACGACAGCGTGAGGGCCACCATCAGCATCAGCAGCAACATGCTGAGGACGAACAACACCAGGGTCTGACCGCGCTGGGGGGAGGAGCGCTTCATCGTTTTCACCGGGGACAGGCCATGGTGGCGAAGAAACGCGACTTCACGGGCGTCATCATTCGCATGGTGAACGTGGTGATGATGGGGAAGACGTACTGCCGGTTGAGCACGCGGTCCGCCAGCTCCATGCCCAGCTCGCCGTCCAGTTCGTGCACCGCCGTCACGTCACTGCCGTTCCAGTTGGCGTTGCGCTCGGCGACGATGAGCGGGTTCGCGTCCGTGTAGGGACGCAGGTTGAAGTGCGCCAGGAACATGCGCGACATCACCCAGTTGGCGAACGGGATGCGCAGCGGGTACCAGAACACCAGCTGCACCTCCAGCCGCCGCAGGTGGCCCGGCCGGTCGAAGTCGCTGTCCTCCGGGTTGTCCACGCCGCCGCCCACCAGGTCCCGCTGGATCCACACGATGCTGCGGTTGTGGACGCCGTCCAGGCCCGGGCCCGAGTAGCGGTTGTTCATCCGCGCCGCGAACGCCTCCGCCAACAGCCGGGGCGCGTCCGAACCCGCGCCGCGGCCCAAGGGACCGTTGAGCGAACCCGTCCCCTGCCCCATGAACGAGTGGAAGGTCGGAATCAGCGCCAGGATGGCCGCGTGGGTCATCCGCTCGCAGTCCCCGTGCGCCACGCTGCCCGCGCGCGTCGCCCGGAAGGCCGCGTAGTGCGTCATCACCCGCGCCTGCATCATCAGGAACAGCTGCAACGCGCCCAGAATCAGGAACGTCACCAGTGGCAGCGACAGCGCGGCCTCCACCAGGGCCTGGCCGGATTCGCCTGCTTCACGGGGGGATCGTGCGCTCATACGGAGGCTCATCCTGCGGGATGGGGGAATCTCGCAGTATCCGTCAAGTGACCGCCGACACACCGCGTCGGGGTCCGAAAGGGGGGCCGGGATTGTCTCAGAGGATGGGCCCGGTGAAAACTTCCTGGGAATCCAACACCCTCAGTGAAACCGTGTAACGACGCTGTTTCAGCGCGGTTTCAGCCCCTTGGCGTCGAGCTGATACTTCTTCACCAGCCGCTCGATGGACTTTCGGTGCAGCCCGCTCTCCCGGGCGGCGCGGGACAGGTTGCCCTCGCAGCGGGTGAGGACGCTGGTGACGTACTCGCGCTCGAAGTTCTCCAGGAGCTGCTCCTTGGCGTCCTTGAAGGCCAGGTGCTCGTTGAAGGGCAGCGGCCCCTCGCGGGCCTGGCCCCGGACGCGCGGGGGCAGGTGGGAGGGCAGGATCTCCTCGCCCTCGTCGGAGAAGGTCAGCACGTGGGAGAGCACGTTCATCAGCTCGCGCACGTTGCCGGGCCAGGGGTAGGCCATGAGCAGTCCCAGGGCCTCCGCGGAGAAGCGCTTGCGGCCGTGGGTGTCCACCACCTCCGGCTCCGCCAGCGCCCGCTTGAGGATGAGCGGGATGTCGTCCCGGCGCTGGCGCAGCGGCGGCAGCTGGATGTGGATGACGGACAGGCGGAAGTAGAGGTCCTCGCGGAAGTTGCCCGCGGCGATCTCCTTCACCAGGTCGCGGTGGGTGGCGGCGATGACGCGGCAGTCCACCTCGATGACGTCGTTGCCGCCCACCCGGCGCACCTCGCGGTTCTCCAGCACGCGCAACAGCTTGGGCTGCAGGTCCAGGCGCAGCTCGCCCAGCTCGTCCAGGAAGATGGTGCCCCCTTGCGCGCGCTCGAAGGCGCCGGGGCGGCTGGACGTGGCGCCGGTGAAGGCGCCCTTCTCGTGGCCGAACAGCTCGCTCTCGATGAGGTTGGGCGGGATGGCGCCGCAGTCCAGCACCACCAGGGGGCCCTTCTCGCGGCCGGACAGCTCATGGATGGCGCTGGAGACCAGCTCCTTCCCCGTGCCCGTCTCGCCCTGGATGATGACGGACACGTCCATGGGCGCGATGCGCTTGATGAGCCCGAACACCTGCCGCATCTTCACGCTCTGGCCCACCATGCCGCACAGCTCGCCCTCGCGGTCGGGCTCCACCGCCACCTCTTCGTCCAGGGGAGCGAAGGTGATGACGGAGGAGCCGGCGCGAATCTGCGAGCCCGGGGACAGGTAGGCGCGTTCGATGCGGCGGCCGTCCAGGAAGGTGCCGTTGGTGGAGTTCAGGTCCACCAGGAGGTGGCCGCGCTCGGTGTATTGCACCTCGAAGTGGTGGCGGCTGGCGGTGCGGTCCTCCACCAGCACCAGGTCGTTGCCCGGGTGGGCCCCGCAGCGCAGCCGCTCCTTGTCGCTGACCATGGAGCGCCCGGTGTCCGGTCCCGACGTCACCAGCAACCGGCACTTGTGCATCTTCACGCTGGCGCGCGGATCCACCACCAGCGTCTCCCCCAACAGGGGGGACTGGGAGGACAGCTCGAGGCCGACGTCTCCTGGATTGGTGTGGATGTCGTCGGGATGCGGGTTGGGTGCGGTCATCAGTGAACGCGAGGATAGCAAAGGGTGCCCACGTGCCGTGCCTCCACGCCTGTGCGTGCTAGTGTCCCGCGCCCCGCATGCCCCCCCGAAAAGCCCAGCCGAAGAAGGCGCCGGTTCCGCCTGGCGCACAGGCACCCGAGCGCGGTGACGCACCGCGACCCAAGCGGCCCCGCGTGAAGAAGACCGTGGCCATCCTGTCCCGCAAGCGCTCGCTGTACTCGACGCGCCGGCTGGTGGAGGCCATCAAGGCCCGGGGGCACCGGGCGCTCGTGTTCGACACGCTGCGCTGCTGCCTGCTGCTGGCGCGGGGCCAGCCGCGCATGACCTACCGCGGCGCGGAGGTGAAGGGCGTGGACGTGGTGATTCCGCGCATCGGCGCGTCCATCACCGCGTACGGCCTGGCCGTGGTGAACCACTTCGAGATGATGGACGTGCCGGTGCTCAACCCGCCCACGGCCATCGCGCGCAGCCGCGACAAGCTGCGCGCGCTCCAGTTCCTCGCCCGCGCGGGCCTGGACATGCCTCGCACGGTGATGGCGCACGACCGCGGCAACGTGCGCAAGCTGGTGCAGGAGGTGGGCGGACTGCCCGTCATCATCAAGCTGATCAGGGGCACCCAGGGCGTGGGCGTGATGATCGCCCACACGCTGCCGGAGGTGCAGACCATCCTCGACACCTTCTGGGACCTGGGCCAGGAGATCGTCCTCCAGGAGTTCGTCGCGGAGAGCGAGGGCCGCGACGTGCGCGCGCTGGTGGTGGGCGACACCGTGGTGGGCGCCATGCGCCGCAAGGCGAAGAAGGGCGAGTTCCGCTCCAACATCCACCGCGGCGGCGAGGGCCGCGCCATCACCCTGTCCTCGGACTACATGGAGGCCGCGGTGAAGGCTGCGCGCATCATCGGCCTGGAGGTCGCGGGCGTGGACATGCTGGAGGGCCGCGAAGGCCCGCGCCTGATGGAGATCAACTCCAGCCCCGGCTTCGAGGGCCTGGAGGGCGCCACCGGTCAGGACATCGCGGGCCACATCGTGGAGCACGCGTTGGTGTACGCAGGGACCCGGGGCAGCGCGTTGCGCACACGGGCAGGCCGCGCTTCCTGATCCAGATGTTGTGTTGAAAGCAGGCACGCGAGCAGCATCTGCGTGCCTGCCCGCCTGCTCCATGGCATGCGTGCGGGACTTCACGGTGCGCACGGTGCCTTGGATGCTCCTCAGGAATACGGGAATGCCTTCGGGCGGGGATTGTCCAGGGGTGTTGGCAGCGGTGGGGATGCGCCTCTAATCTGGCGACCCCCGATGAAAACGCTGCACAAGCCGCTGCAGATCACCGTCTACCAGGATGTGCTTTGCGCCTGGTGCTACCTCGCCGACCAACGGTTGGAGGTGCTTCGCCAGGAGTTTGGCGATGCCGTCCGCTGGAGCGTGCGTCCCTACCCTTTGCGTCTGCACGACGTACTGCCCACGGAGCGCGAAGTGCGCGGGCTGGTGGAAGAGGTGAAGCGCGCGCAGCGCGAACCCGACCCCACGGCCTCGCTGCTCTCCACGGACCTGTGGCTTGGCGGTGATCCGCCGCGCTCCAGCGTGCCGGCGTTGGCGGCGTTGGAAGCCGCGCGGTTGCAGGGACCGCAGGCGCGGGCCTTCCTCGCCCGGTCCATGCAGCGCGCCGCGCTGGAGCAGGGCGTCAACGTGTCGCGCTCGGATGTGGTGTTCGAGCTGGCGTCGCGCGTGGGCCTGTCCATGAACCAGTTCTCCGCGGCCTTCCGTTCGGAAGAGACGCGCCGGCTCATCTACGACGAGCACCGGCTGGCCGGCAGCCGCGGCGTGCGCGGCGTGCCCTCGCTGGTGATTGGCGGCCGGTGGATGCTGTGCGGCCTGCGCGAGCTGTCCGAGTACCGCGAGCACATCCTCGCGTGCCTGGGCAAGGTCGTCACACCCCGCTCGGGTTTCTCCGAGCGGCTGGTGCACTGAGGTCGCCCGCGCGCCTTCGCCCTGTTCGCGAAGGCGCGCCGCCTTGCTTCCCGCGGCCTTTCAGCCCGGGAAGGACTCCGCGGCGTCCTCGCGCGGGGAGCGCATGGACAGGAACATCCCCGCGATGAGCAGCTGGGCCAGCGCCATGCCGGGGATGAAGCCCACGCAGCACACGAAGAACCCCGCCACCATGACGGCGCCCCCCGCGAGCCCCACGCCCAGGATGCTCAGGCGCTGACCGCGCGCGGCCTCCCAGCTGCGGCGCAGCACCTCCACGGGCGAGGGCGGCACGTCTTCGTACGCGAGCTCCGGCTGGACCAGGTACAGCGGCAGCACCAGGTACGCGATGGGCCCCAGCAGCACCAGGAACCCCAGCCCCATCACGCCGAGCATGGGCGCCAGCGCGCCCCAGACCTGGTCCGATGAGGAGTTCAGGTCCACGCCGCTCAGCATGCCCGTGCCCACGAGCGCGAGGATGACCAGGACGCTCAGCAGGGCCAGCGGCACCATCACGATGACGAAGACGAGGAGCATCGTCAGCGTGTAGGGCACCGCCTTGTGCATCTGGCTGAAGAGGCGCGCCACGTCCGCGCGGCCTCCGTGCAGCACGTCGAAGCACACGCGCAGCAGGCCCAGCTGCACCAGGCCCTGCACCAGCTGCTGCGCCACGAGCCCCACCACACTCAGCACCACGGCGACGACGACACTGTCCACCGCCGCGCCAATGCCCGTGGCCACGTTGACGAGCAGGTTCGCGCCCAGGGACACGCCCAGGGTGATCAACACCGCGAGCGACAACATGCCCCACTCGCGCTGGAACGCCGCCCAGCACACGTCCCACAGCTTGCTGAAGTTCCAGTTCTCCCGCTGGAGCGGGAACGTGGCGCCGGAGCGTTCCCGGCACGTGGGGCAGCGCGGCGACGCGCCGTTCTGGCTGCACGTGTCGCACGTGAAGTTGCCGCAGCGGGCGCAGGTGCCCGTGGCCTCCCGCCCCGGGTGCAGCGCGCAGGACGCCCCCATCGCGCGTCCGAAATCCACATCCGACATCCGTATGCCTCCCAAGGCGCGGCGCCCCCAGGGGCCGCGACCCGGGTGTCATATCAGGCGGGCCCCTTCCCTTCCCGGCGGGCAGGCGTCCCGGGTGAATTTCCGGGGCAGCGGGCCGTCATGGGGGCAGAGGTTGCGAAGCGGGATGCTTTGAGGGTCCACTTCCGCGACAGGAGACTCTTCATGAACCGCTTGCTCGCCCTGGTCGTCCCCGTGGCCCTGCTGATGGGGACGGGCTGTGTCGTCGAGGCCCACTCGCACCGCCCCGTCGTCCGCCGTGCGGCCTACATCGCCCCCGCCGCCGTGGTGGAGTACCGGTTCGCCGGCGCGCACCCCGTCCCCGACGACTACGGCGGTGGCTGGTGCCCGGAGGACTACGCCCACGTCCACGACTACCAGCCGCCCCAGGCGTCCTACGTCTACACGGACGACGTCTACTACTACCGGGGCCCGACGGTGGTCTGGTACTGGGACTACCACCCCACCCCCAGCGGCGCGTACTGCAACTTCCACGGCCGCCACCAGCACGACTTCTATCCGCAGGGCTCGTGGGGCGCGGGCTACTCCTACGACCGCGGCACCCGGGGCTACCGCTGGAGCAACAGCCACTCGGCCTCCGCGGTCCCTGGCGGCCGCAACAACATCGCCCCCTCGCGGCCCGCCCTGTCTCTTATACACCTC
>NZ_RAWP01000169.1:0-13697 GCF_003668935.1 Corallococcus sp. AB032C
GCAGGGGGCCGGGCGGAGGGGTGGACTTTGACGGCGGGGGCCGTGCTTGCCATCGTTCCGCCCCTGTGCGTCCACCGTCCGTCCGTGCCCTGCTCGTCGTGCTGCTGTTGCCCCTGACCGGCCTCGCTGGCCCTGGGGCCGCGTCCAAGAAGGCCCAGGGCCGCGCGGAGGCGGACACCGTGCTCGCCCAGGTGGCCAACGGCGCCCCCGTGCCTCCCGCCACGTCGCGCCTGCGCTTCCTGCGCCAGGAGGCCTACGCGGCCGAGGAGATTGGCCCGCTCCTGCGCACCACCTACGAGGAGCGCACCCGCCGCAACCTCGTGGCGCTGCTGGCGTCGCTGGGCGCGCGCACGGGTGAGTCCACGCTGGCGAAGCTGGCGTCGGATGGCGACAGCACCGTGCGCATGTACGCGGCACAGGGGCTGGCCCGGCTGGGCAGCCGCAACACCGCCGCCGTGCTGCCGCTCCTCCAGGACAAGAGCAGCGGCGTGCGCCGCGAGGCCGCGCGGGCCCTGGGCGCGTCCAAGAACCCGAAGATGGGCAAGCCGCTGATGGCCGCCGCCAAGGACGAGCAGGAGTTGGAGGTCCGCGCGGCGCTGCTGGAGGCCGCGGGCGCCACCGGTGACGCGAAGCAGAAGGCCGCGCTCAAGACGTACCTGGACAGCGATTCGGAGAGCACGCGCTTCGCCGCGGCCCGGGGCCTGTGCCGGCTGGGGGCCCCGGAGGGCTTCGCCTTCGCGCAGAAGCTCCTGGGCAATACGGACAAGTTCGTGCGCCGCCAGGGGCTGGTGCTCTTCGAGGGCGTGCCGGCGAAGAAGGCCAGCCCCGTGCTGTCGCCGCTCTTGAATGACGCGGACCGCACCCTGGCCGCCACCGCCGCGCGCCTGCTGCACCAGGGCGGCGATGCCGCGTCGCTGGACTGGCTGGTGCTCGCGTCGTGGAACGCCAAGGGTGAGGAGAAGCTCGTCTACGAGAAGGAGCTGGAGACGCTCCAGCTCGCGGACGACCGCCGCAAGGCCATCCTGCGCAAGGCCGGGGTGGCGCCGTGAGCGTGTGGGGTGTCTGCGCGCTCGCGCTCTTGTCCCAGGCTCCCGCGAAGAACCCGGCCGTGCCCCCGGCGCGCGCGGTGCCCGCATCGCTCACCGCGCCGGCGCGACCGGCGGCCCCGGTGGCTCCGCCCGTGCGGGAGAACGGCTGGAGCGCGCTCACGCTCGAGCAGCGCGCGGCCCTCATCGCCGACAAGGCCGAGTCCCCGCTGGCGGAGCGCCTGCTGGGCATGAGCGAGAAGTTCCTCAACACGCCCTATGTCCTGTCGCCGCTGGGCGAGGGGCAGGGCGTGGACCCCGACCCCACCTTCCGCCTGGACGCGGTGGACTGCCTCACCTTCGTGGAGGAGTCGCTGGCCCTGGGCCTGGCGCGCGGTGAGCCGGAGGTGCCGGCGCTGCTGGAGCGGATCCGCTACGCGAGCACGCCCACCTACGAGGACCGCAACCACCTGATGGAAGCGCAGTGGCTGCCCAACAACATCAAGAAGGGCCTGCTGGTGGACGTGACGCGCAGGTACGCGAAGGAGGACACCGTCTCCGTCACCAAGACGCTCACCCCGCGCACCTGGCAGTCGAAGTCCTCCCTGGCGCTGCAGCTGCCCCGCGAGCGACAGCCCGTGGGCACGTTCACCCTGGACATGATTCCGTTGGACAAGGTGCTCGAGCACGCGCGCGGCGTGGCCTCTGGCACCATCCTCGTCGTGATGCGCGAGGACCTGCCGCTGAAGGCCACGCGCATCACCCACCTGGGCTTCGTGGTGCAGAAGAAGAAGCGCACGTACCTGCGCCACGCGTCCAAGGGCGGCTACAACCGCGTGGTGGACGAGGACCTGGAGACGTTCCTCGCCCGCAACGCGCGCTACGACAAATGGAAGGTGACGGGCGTGAGCCTCTTCGAGGCCCGGCGTCCCCCCGCCACGCTCGCGTCCCAGCCCGCGCCCGCTCAAGGCAGCGCGGACGTGGGCTCGCCCTGACGGCGGCGGGCCGCTAGTACACCGGGGGCGCGCTGTTGTCGGGCGGCGCCTGGCGTGCCCGCTCGTCCTCGAGCTCCTCTTCCTCCGCCGCGCGGCCGGCCTCGTCCGCGTAGACGCGCGTCTGGACCTTCTCCTCCTCCAGGAGCAGGGCGGCGCGGGCCTGCTCGGTGTCCGGCACCAGCAGCTCCCACCAGGGCAGCAGGTTGCCCGTGGTCAGCTCGTCCACCACACCCGAGCGGCCGGGGCGCACGATGAGCGGGATGCGGTGCTCGTCCAGCACGTCCACGAAGACCTGGGCCGTCACGGGATCGTCCGCGACGCCCGCCCTCACGAAGCGGCGTTCATCCAGCTCATGAGGCAGCGGCAGCCCCCGCTCGTGCATCTCCTCCGCGGACACGAGCGGTGGGTGGTTGGGGCAATCCGTGCAGTCCACGACACTGTCCTGATACTCCGAGCCACACCGTGCGCAGTACCTCATGAGGCCCTCCTGGGCGATGGCTGGAAAGTTAGGAACGGCTCGCGCGGATGGCAGGCTGTGCTCCGCGCGAATTTCCATCAGTGCCGGGCGGCGTCTCCCAGCTCGCCCACCATGCGGCTCAGGCGCTCCACGTCGATGGGCTTGCGCAACACGGCATCGCAGTATTCCGCGCCCTCCACCTGCGCGTAGCCGGAGACCAGGACGACGCGGGCCCTGGGCTCGCGCTCCTTCACCTGCTGCGCCAGCTCCGTGCCGTTCATTCCGGGCAGGGATTCATCTGTCACGACGACGTCGGGGTGCGTGGCCTCGAACGCCTTCAGGCCCGCCACGCCGTCCGACGCGGTGGTGACCTCGAAGTCGTCCTCCAGGAGCTCCGCCAGCAGCTCCCGGCTGTCCCCGTCGTCCTCTACCAGCAGGACCTTGATTCGCTCGCCATCCATGCGACTAGAGCAACCCGGTGCCGCGCGGGATTCGTCCAATGTGTCCCGGGCGCGGTGACGTCCGGCCGGCTGCTTCGGGGGAGGGCAGGCGGGAAGGCTTGCGAAAGCCCCTCACGGGCGGGCGGGGGACTGCCCATGTTTGTGCCCGGAGGTGAATCCATGAAGGTGCAGCTGCGGGGAGTGCATCTGGGGCTGACGGACAACCTGAAGCAGTACGTGGACACGCATCTGGTGGCGCATATCGAACGGTTCGCCGAGGACGAGGCGTCGGAGATCGAAATCGCGCTCGTGGACATCAACGGGCCCAAGGGAGGCGTGGACAAGGAGTGCCGGGTCACGGTGCGCATGCCCGGAATGGAATCGGTGCACGTGACGGAGACGTCCGAGACGTTGTTCCAGGCCATCGACGCAACGCGTGACCGCCTGGAGAAGGCCATCAAGCGCGCGCTGGAGCGCCGCCGCCAGGTCAAGACGAACGGCCTGCCGTACGACCTGAACGCGGACGCGACGAACTACTAGGCGGCCGGTTGTATCGGGTGTGACAGAACGAAGGGCCCGGGAATTCCGGATGCCAGCCAGGCATCCGGCCCCCGGGTTCCTTCGGGCCAGTTCCTTGCTGGGGTCGAACGGTGGACGCTATAAGCGGACCCCTCACCTCTGGGCTAAAGGACGGCGATGGTCCGCCTCAAGTTCCTGCTGTTCGCACTCCTGGTCCTCGGACTGGGCCTGGCTCACCTCCCGACGCTGTCGGCGCCTCAGCGTGCGCGCGCGGTGGAAGGTGCGTCACTCCAGGCCGCGTCGGGTACCGGCGAGGTCGCGCGTCGCGTGGATGCACGTCGCGCGGAAGTGCAATCCCTGGCGCTGAAGCTCGCCGGCAGCCCCCAGATGGCCGCTGCCGTGCGCGCGCTGACTCCCGCGCCCGCGCCGAAGTCCCCGCGCGACCGCTACGGTTCGAAGGACGCGGACGAGACGGCCGGGCTGCTGCCGCTCACCGCGGAGCGCTTCGGCGCGCTGCGCACCGCCGCGGAAGCCGGTCTGCCCAAGGAGCTCCAGGGCGCGGTGGTGGCGGTCGTGGCCGGCGACGGGGTCTTCCACGCGCGCGCGGGCGCCGAGCCTTCCTCGGACACCGCGGCGTTGGATGTCGCGGCGCTCGCCAAGGCGGGCACGTCCGTGGTGGACGCCTTCGGGGCGCCGCATGTGTTCGCGTCGGTGCCGCTCGCGTGGAGCGGTGAGGGGACCCCTGCTCCGGCGGTGACGCTGGTGGTGGGCGTGCCCCTGGCCGCGGATGCCGCGCTGCAGGGCGCGCTGGATGCGTCCGGCGCGGCCGCGGTGGGGCTCGTGCAGGGCGACAAGGTGGTGGGTGGCGTGGGCGCGGAGAAGGCGCGGCTGGAGGGCTCGCTGCCCCGGCTGACGGCGGGTGCGAAGGACACGGTGCTGGAGTCGGGTTCGCTCCAGGCGCTGGGCCCGGTGCAGCTGCCCGCCTTCACGAATGGCGACGCGATGGGCGGCCAGGCGCCGCTGTTCGTGGGCTCGCGCCAGGCGCTGACGGGCACGCCGTATGAAGTCGTGGTCCTCGCGGGCACGGCGGCGACGCTGGCTCCGCTGGCCGAGTACCAGCACACCGCGCTGCTCGCGCTCGCGGGCCTGTTCGTGCTGAGCCTGGTGTGGACGGCGCTGATGGGCGGGAGCAAGAAGGACTCCGGCGAGGAGACCGTGTCGGGTGGTTCGGACACGCTGGGCTGGGGCGCGGCGATGGCCGCTCAGCAGTCCGCTCCCGCCCCGCAGCCCGTGGCCATCACGTCGCCGCCGGCTCCGGCCGCCATGGCGCCCGTGGCCGCGGCTCCCGCGGATCCGTTCGGGGCGAGCGCGCACGCGGAGCCCCTGTCCAACCCGTTTGGGTCGGCGGCGCACTCGGAGCCCTTGTCCAACCCGTTCGCCTCGGCCGCTCCGCCGGCCGCGGATCCGTTCGGGGACGCGTTCCCCTTCCCCGGGACTCCGGCTCCGGCCGCGGATCCGTTCGGGATGCCTCCGCCCCAGGCCGCCGCGCCGCTGGCGGATCCGTTCGGGATGCCGCCTCCGGCCGCCGCGCCGCTGGCGGATCCGTTCGCCGGGGTGGAGTCGTTCCCGTTCCCGTCTCCGCCCGCGGCCTATCCGCCGCCGGCCGCGGAGCCGTATGCCCCGCCTCCGGCGTACGCTCATGGCGGCGCGATGCCCTTCGAGCAGCCGGTCCCGTCTGCCGAGCCCCTTGCCCCGGCGGCGCCGCGTCACGCCGCGTTCGCCTTCGAGGACCAGCCCACGGCGGCGTACTCGCTCCAGCAGGCGGCCAATCCGTTCGCGCTGGCGGCGGCGCAGTCCTCGGATCCGGAGTCCCCGGAGACGACGCGCGTGGCGGCGATTCCGCGCGAGCTGCTCCAGGCCAGCACCCGGCCCACGTCGGAGGCCATCCCGATGCCGGCTCCGCGCTCCAACGCGGTGCCGCTGCCCATGCCGGGCGTCAACGGCGCGGCGGCCGCGGCGCTGTCGGAGGAGCAGCACTTCCAGGACGTCTTCCGCGAGTTCGTCACCACGCGCGAGCGCTGCGGTGAGCAGGCGGACGGCCTGACGTACGACAAGTTCGTGCAGAAGCTGCGCAAGAACAAGGAGCAGCTCGTCACGAAGTACGCGTGCAAGACGGTGCGCTTCCAGGTCTACGTGAAGGAGGGCAAGGCCGCCCTCAAGGCGACGCCCGTCAAGGACTGACGGCCGCGCTCCACCGTGTAGTGCCCGAAGGCCCGGGACCTCTTCCACGAGGTGCCGGGCCTTCTTGCGTGGGGGCTCAGCTCGCGCGGGGGAGCACGACGCTGAAGCGGGCGCCCTGGCCCGGCTCTCCGCCGACCTCCAGGCGGCCGCCGTGCTCCTGGAGGATGCGCGCGGCGATGGCGAGCCCCAGGCCGGTGCCGCCGTCCTTGGTGGTGAAGTAGGGCTCGAAGATGCGGGCGCGGTGCTCCAGGGGGATGCCGGGGCCTTCGTCCTCCACCTCGACGATGGCGTCCGCGTCGGTGCCCTTCACGCGCACGCGCAGCGCACCGCCCTTGGCCGTCATCGCTTCTTCCGCGTTCTTCACCAGGTTGACGAGCACCTGGGTGAGCTGGTCGCGGTCCGCGCGGGCCACCACGCCTGTCTGGAGCGTGGGGACCAGCTGGATGCCTTCGGGGGGCGCGGCGTACAGCGACAGGACGCTCTGGGTCAGCTCGCCCAGGTCCACCGGGGCGAGCTGGGGCTTGGGCAGGCGCGCGAAGCGGCTGAACTCGTCCACGATGCGCCGCAGCCGCTCCACCTCCTCCAGCACCACGCGCGCGCTCTCCTTGAAGAGGGTGGGGAAGCTGGGGTGGCGCGCCTCGTGCGCGGCCATCAGCGTCTCCAGCGACATGCGGATGGGCGTGAGGGGGTTCTTGATTTCGTGCGCCAGCCGCCGGGCGACCTCCTGCCACGCGGCGATGCGCTCGGTGGCCATGAGCCGCTCGGTGGTGTTCTTCAGCTCGGACGTCATGTGGTTGAACGTCCGGACGAGCTCGCCCACCTCTCCGGTGGCGCGGGACGTGACCTGGACGTCCAGCGCGCCTTCCGCCACACGGCGGGCGCCGGAGGTGAGGGCCTCCACGGGCCGCGTCATCCAGCGCGATACCAGGAGGCCCAGGAGCGCCGCGAAGCCCAGGCCCAGGCCGGCGAGGAGGAGGAACGCTCGCATGACGCCCTCTTCGGCTTCGCGCGCGGCGGCGCGGCTGAAGGTGAGGCGCACGGAGGCCGCGTTGCCCAGCGGCAGCACCTGCTCCACGGTGGGCGGGGCCGCGCTGCCGGCGTGCGCGACCTGGGCGCCGCCGGACAGGAGCGTCACGTCGGATTGGGTGAGGCGGGCCAGGTGCTGGGCCAGGCCGTCGTCCAGCACCACGCCGCCCACGGCCCACAGGCGCACGTCGCCGTAGTCCACGGGGCGCGCGGTGACGAGCGCGGGGACCTGTCGCAAGCCCGCGTCGCCCCGCACGTCCACGCGCACGGTGACGGGCCTGGGGGACTTCTCCTTCGTCACGGCGAAGAGAGTGGGGTCCGGGTCGCCGCGCCGGGCGGGCAGGTGGCCGGAGGACAGCACGGTGCCGTTGCGGTCGAAGAGCGTGAGCACGGTGAGGCCGCGGCTCTTCATCAGGCCCTCGGCGGTGTTGGCCTGGATGACGCGCAGGGGGGCGGTGCGCGCGTCGCGCACGAGGTCCTCCATGGCGGGGCTCTCCACCAGTTCCTCGACGGCGCGGCGCGCGTTGGCGGCGGAGCGCTCCAGGGACTCCTGCGCGGAGGCGGTGGCGGCCGTCATTCGCGCGTCGAGCTCGCGCGACAGCGTGTCGCGCAGGCGCGTCAGCGTCAGGGGAACGACGACCGCCAGCGGCACCAGCGCCAGCAGGGCGAAGGCGAGCGCGAGCCGCGTCCTCAGGCGCATGCGGGCCCATCCTTCCTGGGGGCTGCCGCGTGGGTGGGGCTCACGGCCGGCCTCCACCGCCAGAGGCCTCGACGGGGGCGAGCCAGGCGCCTTCGAGCACGGGCAGGCCCTGGGCATCCAGTGCGAGCCCCGTCACCTCTGGCGCGACGCGCAGCGCGAGTCCCTGGGCGTACAGCGGAATGAGGGGCACGGAGGGAGCGAGCGCCAGGGCCCGTTCGCGGCTTCGCGCGTCCCGGGCTCCGGCGTCCGTCAGGGCTCCGATGGGCGGCAGCTCCACGCCGAGCAGGTCGCGGCGCCCGCCGGCTTCGAGCACCACCGCCAGCGCGGGGCCGGGAACGGGCGGCAGCAGGAACGCGCTCAGCATCAGCTCGAAGTCGCCCTTCGCCTGACGGCTTCGCAGCGCGGCGCGCGACTGGGGCTCCAGCGCGACGGTGTAGCCCTGGTCGTGCAGCTTCACCTGGATGCGTTCGGCCACGGCGCGTTGATCCGCCAGCGCGGCGTCATAGACGAGCGTCACCTTGCGGGTCGCGCCCGCCGGAGGCGCATTGGGCCGGGGCCTGGGGCCCTGGGGCATCAACGCGGGCGGCAGCAGGTTCGCCATGGGCACCGCGGGGCCCTTCACGAACAGGCGCGTGAGGTCCTCGCGGTCGATGGCGCTCTCCACCGCCTGGCGGAAGTCCGCGGGCACCTTCCGGGGTGAGTACGCCAGATAGGTCGCGTACAGCGCGGCGCCCGTGAGGGTGTTGTCGTCGGGCGGCGTGCCCAGCTCCACCTGCACCTGCCGCGCGGACCACAGCCGTGCGAGGCCCCGCTCATCCGTGGCGGTGAGCGCCAGCCGGTCCAGGTACGGCCGGCCTTCGGGCCACGCGACCTGGGCCTCCAGCACGCCCCGGCCCGCGGCGCTGAACGGTCCCGACGTGGGAGACGGCGGCGACGCGAGGGCAGGGTGGCACAGGGAGCGCTCCAGGTCGGGCCACGGAAACGCCAGCGCCAGGTCCAGCGTGGCGCCGGTGGACGTCACCTGACGGCCATCGCCGCGCAGGGGATACAGGAGCGCGCGGTACGGAGACTGCGACTCCGTGGAGGACAGCCGTGTCCACGCGCGGGCTAGGGCTGTCGCGCTGGCCGCGGAGGGCATCGCCACGCGCAGGGCCTGCGGTACGGGGCGCGACAGCTCGCGTGCCAGCGTCGGGTGCACCTGTCCGCCGGAGTCCACGCGGCACACGGACCGCGTCAGCAGGCCCAGCAGCGCGGCCTCCATCGGCGTGTCCGCGAGCGCGGGCTCACCGATTTCAGGGGGCCCCGCGTGCGCCACTCGCAGCTCGCCGCCGTAGCGCGGACGACTGGCCGCCAGTGCCGGAGTGGAGGACAGCAGCACGAGGCCCACGAGTGCGGAGCGGATCATCACGGTGCACCCTGGCGCAGGAGGAACAGCTCGCTCGTGCCGTCCGGCTTCCACGAACCCACGATGACTTCGCGGCGCTTGTCTCCATCCAGGTCCGCCGTCACCACGTACAGCGCCCGGCCCGGCGGGAGCGCTCCCTGCCACAGGGGTTCGTGCGCCATTGGCGCGTCGGAGTTCAACGACAGCACCCGCAGCACGTCCGGCGACGGCTGGAGCTGCGGTGACGTGGTGAGCAGCTCTGGCACTCCGTCGCCATCCAGGTCTCCCAGCGCGCTGCCCGCGCCCAGCCCGGACACCTTCAACGGCGCGGACGCGGGACGCGTGTAGAGCGACGCCGTGCTGTCCGCGTGCACGAACAGCATCCGCGGCGCCGCGAAGCTCGCCGTGCCGAAGGGCGCGGGCACCGTGAGGCTCCGCCCGTCCGCCAGCCGGACCTCGGGCGCGAACACCGTCTGTCCCGGCACGAACGTCCCGCGCTCCGCCGTTCCCAGCGGCGCTGCGTCCAGCGTCCCCGACGGACGCAGCGTCCCCTTCGCCTTGTCCAGCACCAGCACCTCGCCGCGCATATACCGAGTGCTCCAGACCGCCAGCCGCGGCGGCCCTGTCAGCACCGCCAGCGCTCCGAAGGGTTCGCGCGTCGTCGCCGTGGCCGCCGCCCCTTCCAGCTCCCGCCTCGCGAGCACCCGCCCGTCCGCGCTGAACACCACCACCTCGTGCTCGGTGAGCGCGGCCACTTCATCGCGGCCATCGCCATCCAGGTCCCCCGCCGCCAGCGCGGCCAGCGGCGTCTCCAGCCTCGCGAACACCGCGCCCAGCAGCCGCACCGGCCGCCGCTCCCGCGGACCCGGGCCCGTCACTCCCGACGACGGCGTCCCCACCGCCGCCAACGCCAGCACCGCGGCGTCGGCCTCCACGCCCTCGGCCACGGCGGCGGCGGGCTTCGGTGGACGCGTGGGCGTGCGGCCGGACCAGAAGTTCACCCACGTGCCCAGCACGTCACCCCGCGCCACCAGCTCGCCGCCCTCCACGCCCAGCGTGAGCCGCGCCAGCGAGCGGGCTCCCTGTTCGCGGGCGGCGGCCTCGGCGCGCTCGGGCGGAACGTCCAGCACCACCGGCCCCAGGTTCATCGCGGAGAGCCGCGCGGCGAGCAGCGTCCCGAAGGCCCGTCGCAACTCCGGAGAGCTTCCGGACAGGGAGAGCGCCACGGGAGCCTCCGCGGGGGCACCGCGGATGGCGTCGGCCACGGCCAGGGCCAGCCGGGCGGAGGCGGGGGGCGCGCTTTCGTCCGACTCCGCCTGGGCGGGCAGGGCGAACGCGAGCGCGAGGACCAGCGGAAGGAGCGAGCGACTCACAGCCCCCTTTTGCCACCTTCCTCCAGGAAGTAGTTGTCCGGCGTCACCTGTCCGGGCGGCGGGGCCTCGGCGGTGGGCTGGGTGCCCTCCAGGTAGGGCTCCATCCGGCCCGGAACGGCGTTGCCCGCGAGCAGCCCGGTGACGGGGTCGATGCGCACCTGGGTGACGCCCGGAGGCACCTCGAAGTCGCGCGCGGGCAGGCCCTCCTCCGCCACCCGCATGAAGTTGAGCCACATGGGCAGTGCTGCGCGGCCACCCGTCTCGCTGCTGCCCAGGGGCGAGTTGTCATCGAAGCCCACCCACGCGCTGGCCACCCAGTCCATCGTGTAGCCGTTGAACCACGTGTCCTTGGACTCGTTGGTGGTGCCCGTCTTGCCCGCGGCGGGCCGGTTCAGCTCCCGCACCGCGCGCGCCGAGCCGTCCTCCACCACGCTGCGCATCAGCGACGTCGTGAGGTACGCCACCGCCGGAGGCAGCGTCTCCTCGAAGGCCGGCTGGTGCTCCTCCAGCACCGTGCCCTTCGCGTCGCGCACGCGCAGGAGCGTCAGCGGCTCCGCGTAGCGGCCGTTGGCCTGGAGCGTGGCGTACGCGTTGACGGCCTCCAGCATCGTCACCTCGCCGGTGCCCAGGGCCAGCGTGAGGTTCTCCGGCAGCGCGGAGCGGATGCCGGCCCGGCGCGCGAAGTCGATGGCGGTCGCGGGTGTGACCGATTCGATGAGCCGCACGGACACCGTGTTCTTCGACTTGCTCAGCGCCGTGCGCAGCGTCATGGGGCCCTCGAAGCGCCCGTCGAAGTTCTTGGGCCGCCACGTCTTGCCCGTGTACGGGTCGCGGATGGACTCCGGCGCGTCGTTCACCGTGGAGAGCGGGGTGAAGCGGCCACTGGCCAGCGCCGCGCCGTAGATGAAGGGCTTGAACGACGAACCCGGCTGCCGCTTCGCCTGCGTCGCGCGGTTGAACGACGAGCGCTCCGCGTCATAGCCGCCCACCATGGCCACCACGTTGCGGTTGGCCGGGTTGATGACCACGAGCCCGCCCTGCACCACGGGCACCTGATCCAACGTGGCCTCCACGAAGGCCGGCGCCGGAGGAGCCTTGAGCACGCGCACGAACACCAGCTCCCCGGGAGTGAACACGTCCGAGATGTCCTTGGGCGCCTTCTTGCCCTTCTGCCGCGCCCAGGTGGTGGAATCGAAGGACACCTCCGCGGTGCGGCCCACCAGGTCCACGCGCGCCACGTTTCGCTTCGCGTCCACCTCCGTCACATAGCCGGTGAGGCGCAGCCCCTCCTCCATCGGCTTGAGGATGACCTGGCCCACGCGCGCACGCTCCGGCGACTGGGCCTCCTCTTCCTCCGAGTCCGTGTCCGCGGCCAGGGCGGCGGGGCGCGGCTCCTCGGCGCCTTCCACCTCCTGCGCGGTGGGCGTCTTCGCCGGAGCCGGGGCGGCGAGAGGCTGCGCCAGCGGCGCCAGGTCCGCGACGTAGCCCTGGTCCTTCTGCCGCCGGCCGGCCTCCTCGATGCGCTGGACGATGAGCTCGCGGTAGCGCTTCCACTGCGCCTCCTCCAGCTTGCCCTGCGCGCCCCGGTAGCCCTGGCGCCGGTCCACGGCCTCCAGGCCATCACGCACGGCCTGCTCGGCGGTGTTCTGGAGCTTGGGCACGAGCGCGATGTCCACGCGCAGGCCGCCCTCCATCACCGTCTTCTCGCCGTAGCGTTCAATCAGCGTGCGGCGGATCTCCTCCGCGTAGTAGGCGCCCGCGCTGACCGTCTTGCGCGGCGCGAGCACGATGGGCTTCTCCTTCTCCGCGTCCACCACCGCGCGCGGCACGAAGCCCTGGCCCGCCATCTGCTCCAGCACGTAGCGCTGGCGCGCCTTGGCGCGGGTGATGTTCGCCACCGGGTTGATGCGGTGGGGCGACTGCACGGTGCCCGCGAGCACGGCGGCCTCGCCCACGGTCAGGTCCTTGGCGTGCTTGCCGAAGTAGTAGAGCGCCGCCTCCTCCAGCCCGTAGCGGCGCTGCCCGAAGTACACGCCGTTGATGTAGAGGCTGAGGATCTGATCCTTCGTGAGTGCCTGCTCCAGGCGCGGCGTGAGGATCCACTCGCGGATCTTCCGGCCCAGGCTGCGCTCGGGCGTGAGCAGCATGTTCTTCACGACCTGCTGCGTGAGCGTGGACGCGCCGGACTTGCGGCTGCCGGGGATGAGGTTCTTCACGCCCGCGCGCAGGATGCCGAAGGGGTCCAGGCCCTCGTGCTTGTAGAAGTCCGCGTCCTCGGCGGCGAGGAACGCGTTGCGCACGTGCGGGGGCAGGTCCTCCATGCGGACGAGCGTGCGGCGCTCCAGCGCGTACTCCGCGCAGAGCGAGCCGTCCGCGCACGTCACCTTCGTCACCTGCGGCGGCTTGTAGTTGCGCAGCGACTCCACGGAGGGCAGGTCGCGGCTGAAGTAGACGTACGTGCCCACGCACACGCCGATGACGAGCACCAGCCCGACGGCGCCCAGCACCAGGAGCCGCTTCGTCCAGCGCCACAGCGCGGCGCCGAAGCCGCCCTTCTTGGGCGGCGGGGCTCCGGTCGGGGCCGGGGAGAGGGGCTCGGGAGAAGGAGGCATCGGTCGGGCCGGAGTCATGACGCTCGTGAATGCGGGGATGAAGGACTGGAGGTTAGACCGGGGGGCGGGCGGGGAGAACCCGCCTGGGCCATCCCCCCGGGAACGGCGCTGTTTCCTGGTCGCCCGCCCTACGGCGCGACGGGCGGGAGCGGCTCCGGCAGGGCAGGACCCGCCAGGTCGGCCCGGGCCACGCGGCCCACCCGCTCCGCGTTGACGCGGGCCTGCACGTAGCGGGGCGACAGCCGGGTGGCGGCGGCGTAGGCGGCGCGGGCCTCCTCCAGCCGGCCCAGGCGCTCGCAGGCGACGCCCAGGTTGTTCTGCACGTAGGCCACGTGCGGCAGGAGGCTGGCGGCCTGGGTGAGGGCCTCCACGGCGCGAGCGTTGTCGTTGGCGCGCAGGTAGGCGAAGCCCAGGTTGTTGAGCGCGTGGCCGTGCTCGGGGTCCAGGTGCACCGCCTGCTGGAAGCGCAGGATGGCCGAGGTGAGCTCATGGGCGCCCAGGTGCGCGCGGCCGAGCACCTGGTACACCTCCACGTCCTCCGGGGCGCGCAGGAGCGCCTCCTCGCCCACGCGGACGGCGTCCGGGAAGCGGCCCTCCGACACCAGCAGCCGCGCCTGCTGCACCAGCGCCCCCGCGTCATGAGGCTCCGCCTGCCCCAGCCGGGCATACGCGTCGATGGCGAGCTGCGTGTCCCCGGCAACCCGAGCCGTGCGCGCCAGCTGCGCCAGGGCATCCGTGGCGCCCGGGTCGTCGTGCAGCGCGCGGCGCAGCTCCGTCACGGCGCCGGACAGGTCCCCCAGGTCGCGCAGGCCCAGGGCGCGGGCCACGTGGTTCACCCGGTGGGCGTGCGTGTGCGGCAGCGCCAGGGCGTCACCGGGGACGGGGGCGTCGGCGGAGGGCTCCATGGGGGCGGCCTCGTCCACGA